>CAZPSR010000117.1:0-6944 GCA_964589135.1 uncultured Syntrophomonas sp. | reverse complement strand
ATTTTGGTTTCTATTTAAACTAAGATAATGATTAACACACCATAAAATACATTCTTTTTTATTGCCGGAATGTTCTGAAATTACATTCATGAGAGTTGAAGCCCCGTTTTCCAAATAACGATCATGTGCATTACCACCACTCATGTTCTCTTTATCAATAAAAGCTTGAATAATATTAGCCCTCTCATCAATATCAGAAATATTGTTATTTTTCAAATACGACAATACTTCCCCGATTGATTTAAAATCATAATTAATGGCAAACACCCTCTTTTATATTAATGAAAAGACAAACTTTCTCATATTGAAAGTTTATGAGCGATTCCGATCGAAAGCAGAAATAAATTGGGTATATTGTAAATAACCTATCTTTCTACACCGATTGCTTAAATTCCTCCAAGCCAATAGAATAATTAGTATTATTTGCTTTAGGCTGCTGTTATTTTAGCCTAAAAAAATACGACCCCTGGGGAGGGGCCAAAAAATATCCTTATTCTTATCGTGCAAAACACTTCCTTATTATCTTCATCACAGGGTTTTGAGTAATCTTTTTAAGATTTTACCTGAGCCACCTTTGGGAAGCTCGGATATGAATTCAATTACCCGCGGTACCTTATAGCTTGCCATATGCTGTCTTAAATAACTGCTAATTTCCTTGGCAGTACACTCCTCATCCTCTTTTAGTACAATAAAGGCTTTAGCATATTCTCCCCTCAATTTGTCTTCAATTCCCACCACCGCAGCCTCTTTCACCTTGGGATACTGGTATATAACCTCTTCAACCTCGCTGGGATATACATTCAAGCCCCCCACGATTATCAAGTCTTTCTTTCTTTCAACAATATAATAATATCCGTCTTCATCTTTCCTGGCCAGATCTCCGGTATGTAACCATCCATTCCTAAGAGTTTCCTTGCTTTCTTTTTCCTGCTTGAAGTATCCCAACATTACATTTTCGCCCTGTACTAGCAACTCACCTATTTCACCAGCAGGCAGTTCTTGATCTTTTTCATCAACAATCTTGCATTTAACAAAAGGAAGAGGCAGCCCAATGGATCCTTCCTTCTGTATTCCATGCAAAGGATTAAAACATACCCCGGGTGATGCCTCAGTCAGACCGTAACCTTCGACAACCGGCATTTTTAAAATATCCTTGGCTTGTCTAAGAACTTCAACCGGCAGTGATGCTCCTCCCGAACCTGCCCAGCGCAGATTAGGAAAAGTGATATTGTTCTTCTGGCAAGCTGCCAACAAGAATACATACATGGTTGGAACTCCTATGAAAACGGTAATACCATCATTCAACAAAGAGTCTACTACTTTATTGGGATGGAAACCTTCTAATATGGTAACTGTTGCACCACTCAATAATGGATTTAAAACACACATAGTAAATCCGAAAACATGGAACATAGGAAGAACACAAATATAGTTGTCATCTGCGGTACTATGAAATGCAATCCGGGACTGTTCGGCATTGGCCCTAAGATTTTTATGGGTCAGCATAGCCGCCTTCTGTTTTACAGTGGTACCGGAAGTGAATAAAAAGGTTGAAACAGCATTCTCATCTAAAAATTCATTCTCTACTGCAAAAGCCATTTCAGACCTGACCCTCTCAAATTCCTGGTCCAGAACAATAAGCTTGACACCTAAAATCTCTTGCATAGACTCTCTGCTTTGATCCAGATTTTCAATTACTTGAGGATGGATAATCATAAAGTCAGCTTCTGCATCATTAATAAAATAGATGATTTCTTCCATGGGTAGCTGCACATTAACGGGGACAATAATGGCACCATTTTTCACCACCCCGAAATACGAATAGATAAACTCAGGAGAATTTGGGCAAACTAATAGCACTCGTTTTTGATCTTTAACTCCCATGGTCATTAAAAGATTAGCATATTGATTGACTGTTTTGTCCAGCTGTTCATAGGTGATATTATTTCCCTTGAATTTCAATGCGATTGAATCAGCCTTATATACTGTTTTATATATATTTCCTACCATACGCCCTCCTATAATTCAATATAGTTGGTTAGAGTTTAGCATGAATATATAAAATACAACAGGCAAAAGTTTATTTATCGGTATAATTATCAAAATAGCCTTGAATTAGAACTACTGGGGTGCCCTTATCCCCGCTGCCAGAGGTAAGATCACAAAGAGAACCGATTAAATCGGTCAAACGGCGGGGGGTTGTTCCTTGAGAATCAATATGTCCCAGCAGATCCTGGCCCTTATTCTGAATATATTCCGTAACGGCTCGTTTAAGTTCCTCCCCTTTTAAGTGACCAAAGTTGTTGTCCGCCAGATATTTTAATTTAACTTCATTTGGCTGGCCCTCTAAACCAGCCGTATAAGCTGGAGAAACCACAGGATCAGCCAGCTCCCATATTTGCCCCACCGGATCTTTGAAAGCCCCGTCCCCGTAAATCATAACCTCGACTAGCTTTCCGGTCTTTTGAAAAATTCCCCTTTGAATTTTTTCAACCACCGACATGCAATCCCGGGGAAATAATTTGACCGATTCTTCGGTTGCTTTATTACTTCCCAGTAGGCCATACTCCTCATTATATCCACTGCCATCCACTGAATGGGTAAGAATTTCATCAAGGCCCAACACCATCTTGGCACCTGCTTGCATAAGTAAGCGTTTGGTGCGTTCCCGACAGTGAATATTACAGTTAAGAACAAAGTCAGTATACTCTAATATGTTGCGGCAGTCGTTGGCTAGGATTACCTCAACTTCACAATTGGCATCCTTAATAAGCTCTTTATAATACTCTATATAATCAACCCCAGTAAATGGATGTTTTTTGTAGCCGAATAGATCACGATATACTCTTTCAGTAAGTACATCAGTCCAGGGATTTACCCCTTTCTCATCCAGTTCTTCCAGATCCACCAGACGGTTTCCCACCTCATCAGCAGGATAACTCAACATCAACACGATCTTTTTTGATCCTTGGGCAATCCCTTTCAGGCAAACGGCAAAGCGATTGCGACTCAAAATTGGGAAAACCACCCCTAAAGGCACTTTTCCAACTTTTGCTGCAACATCAGTAGCAATATGCTCAACATTGGCATAATTGCCCTGAGCCCTGGCCACAACCGATTCCGTAACCGCTACTATATCACGGTTAGCCAAATTGAAATTTTCACTAAGCGAGGCATTTATTACACTTTCTACCACTATATTAGCAATATCATCACCTATGCTGATAATTGGTGTACGAATACCCCGGGAAATGGTACCCACTAATCTGCTCATAATATCTCCTACTTCTCACAATAATAGCAAATGTATTTTACCATCAATTATCTATGCGGTAAAACAAAATTTATACCTTCTATATCATATTTCACAAAGATATATCCTTATAATTCATTTTTTCCAGCTTTAAGTATATAAATCCATGCCACCAATAAGGTAATAATTAAGCTATGGGTTTCCCAAAATTACCCTTTATTATACCCTAAGCTGCTGGTCCTTAATGGTGATCCGATTACTAAGATAATCGTAAATTATATTGATGTATTCTACTAATTACTAATCTTTACCTGCTTTTCCTTAATTGTATACAAATTTAACTCCAAGTTTTTGCGATATTGGCCTTAAAATTCACTATATCGAGAGATATCACCAAAAACTACCAGGATTCATAGAATATAGAAATCAATTGCAAAATGGGAGTGTTTTTTATGGCAGTAATTCGGGTCCCACAAGACCAAAATACCATACAACTTGGCATTGATGCAGCAAATCCAGGTGACATCGTATTAGTGGATAAAGGTTATTACCAAGAATCAGTAATAGTCAGCCAAAACTCCATTAGGATAGTCGCCAAGGAAAAGCATAGGGTAATCCTGGAGTCTAATAGCAGCAACGAGAATGCCATTAAACTGGATAACACATACAATGTAGAAATCTATGGTTTTATTATACAAAATTCTCACAGATCAATATGGATCTTTAGAGGTGGTTACCACCGGATTATTGGGAACATCTTGCAAAATCATAATGCCGACGGTATCCTCTTTGAAGATTCTACCGGCAACTTCGTCTACCAAAATATTATTCGTAACAATTTCTCGGTTGGCGTATTACTTGGTTGGTCAAACCCTGGCTCAATAAGCAACTGGCTCTTGGAAAACTGTATCGCCAATAATGGCGGTCATGGGGTGGAAATTTGGACCCCTGGGGCAACTGGCAATGCCCTTATTAATAACAACATTTACAGCAACAATGGCCAAGGCATCTTCACCAAGGGCCGAAACACGCTGTTGTATAGCAACTGTGTTGTAAACAATAGCTCCAATGGAGTCAAGTTACAACTCGGCAACAACTCAATCGCAGCCAAAAATGGCATTATAGCCAACTGTGGTGACGGTATTGACATCTCCAGCGATAAAAATATTGCCTATGCCAACCTGCTGAAGAAAAACCGCGGAACCGGTATACAGATTAGTGGAGATGAAAATATTGTACAGAGAAACATGGTGGTAAACAATAAGGGTGGAGATATCGAGAATAATTGCAATAACAACATTTTCGACAACCAAACCGGATCATCTGAAATAAAAAATCGGCTTTGAGCATTGCAGTTTAGAATCTTTTAAGATAAGACAAACACCTGAGACCAGGGGGAGACTGGTTTTTAGCACTGTCTCCCCCTTCGGTTATAAATTAGTTGTCCAGTAAGCTGTCGCAAATGTTTTTAATGATATCAACGGTTTTTTGGCTGTAGTCCAGGCCCAGCATTTTCTGATAAGTACCGGGGTTGGGATACTCCATAAGTACTGTTCTTGCGTATTGACTGGCCCATCCGGCAAAAGACCCATGGATATGGCTATGATCTGCTGAAGTGGTTAAGTCTTGCAGGTCAAAGGCACGATGAAAATAATCGCCTATTTCTTCATCTCCATAAGTACCATTCAGCCAACCATGAAAGTCAATAATTATGTCCGGTTTTTCTTTCAAGACCAATTCTTTAAGAATTTGCGCTTCTGGAGTGGTAAAGGCGGTATTACCCGTTCTATACTTGGCTTCCTGGCAAGAAGTCCAATGAAAATCAAAATCACGATTAATATCTGTCCCACTGGCGTTACATCGCCCAAAACCTTCGCTGTTTCTGCCATACCATGTCCCATCCGGATTTACACAAGGAATTACAATCAATCTGGTTCCTTTCAGGCTTTCTGGATTTCTTGAAAAGGCCAACAGAACATCGGTCCCTATTTCCACTAGCGCCTTACCATCCTGAGGCCAAGCATCTTCAAAGCCATGCATGGCAAAGGTAAGCAAAACGGTATTCTTGTAGTTATCCGAATTGACAGCATAACCTTTAATAGGCATTCCCCAATTACTGTATCCCAGAATACGGTACTCCATTATGTTATCTGTTTGGTTGTGTGCTTCCACGTAGGCTACCTTTTTAGTCGATACATATGTAATTACCCATAAAATAATTAAAAATGCTATAAACATTTTACTAATATTTGAATATACAATAACACTACCTCCTCTAAATACTTCTTAAGCCCAAGATTGACCCAAGCAGTTCCCATTATGTTTCTGCTTATGCTTAAGCCATTAAAGGCTAAAACTCAGCGTATTTTTGCTTCATTATCACTATGTCAACTCTGCGATTCTTAGACCGGTTGGCTGGATTGCTATTATCTGCCAATGGTCTATATTCACCATAGCCACTTACCGATAGTCGTTGGGGAGGGACCCCTACCTCACCTTGTAATACATGCAGAACAGTTGTAGCCCTTAGGGTAGAAAGTTCCCAGTTGGAAGGAATTCGGGCATTGTTTATGGGCAGATTGTCAGTATGCCCTTCCACTCGTATATGGTTAGGTATTACTATTAAGGATTTACCCAATTGCTTGATTATTCTTCTGGCCTGAGGATTGAGCTGATCAGAACCACTGGCAAATAACAGGGTGTCCTTTAAACTTATTACCAATCCCCTTTCTTGGGAGCTCACTTCGATAAAATCTGCCAGTTTACCAGTACTTAATCCGGCAGCAGCTCCTGGCATTTCCATCGTATCATTACGAAAATACTCTTCAATTTGTTGTTGAATCTCTGCTATCTGATTGGCACTAATATCATCTATTGCTTCCAGAGCCTCAAATTTCTCGCCGCTTAAACCCGGTGATAGACTGGCCCCATTGTGCTCTAGGGATTCAAAGGTTTGCCCGGTAAAAACAACACTTAATGATTGAGCTAATGAATGATACTTTTCCAGGTCCACCTGGCTAAAGGAATACATCAAAATAAAGAATATCATTAACAAAGTAATAAAATCCGCATAACTGAGCAGCCAACGTTCCATGCTGACTGGATTGCCTTCTTCTGCTTTTTTTTTCTGTCTTCTGCTCACTTTATCACTCACCTGTTTCCTCTGATTTTAGTCTGGTTGGGGGTTCAGGGGGCAGATAAACACTCAATCTTTCCCTCAATATGCGCGGATTCACACCCTGTTGAATAGAAAGCATCCCCTCTAGAATCATCTCCATAAAATATATTTCTTTTTCAGTTTTCACTTTTATTTTAGTGCCAAAAGGAATCCACAAGATATTTGCTGAAGCTATGCCATAAAGGGTAGCCAGAAATGCTACTGCTATGGCTGATCCTATTTCATCCGGATTAGATAGGTGACTAAGTACTGAAATCATACCCATTACTGTACCAATAATTCCCATGGTAGGAGCATAGCCACCTGCGGTCATAAAGATTTCCTGTCCCACTTTTTCACTATTTTCAAAAGCCTCAATTTCTGCTTCAAGTATATCTCGGGTTAGATCAGGAGAGGTACCATCTATAACCATCTGCAAGCCACGTTGCATGAATTTGCTGTCAATTGCTTCCAGATGTTTTTCCAGGCTCAGCAATCCCTCCCGCCGGGCGCTGTCTGTAAAGAACACCAAGG
>CAZPSR010000116.1:0-6975 GCA_964589135.1 uncultured Syntrophomonas sp. | reverse complement strand
AATGCATGTCTACCACCTCAGGCAGCTGAAACTTCAGCAAGGGCAAAAAGATGCGTTCAGTAGCCAGGGCCATATAGCAATCTTCCTGAGGTGGTTTACCCACAATAGTAGTCGGATATACGGCATTTTGGCGATGAGTAATACAAGTGACGCGAAATACCGGATACTCTCCCGCCAGGGAATAATAGCCGGTATGGTCACCAAAGGGGCCTTCAATTCTACGTTCCAAGGGGTCAACGCTTCCTTCAATAACTATCTCAGCATCGGCAGGGACTTCCAGGTCCACGGTTTTGCACTTAACCAGTTCTACCGGCTTTTTCCTTAAAAACCCAGCAAAGATTAATTCATCAATATCCCGGGGCAGAGGCGCAGTTGCGGCATAGGTAATCGCCGGGTCAGCGCCTAAAGCTACTGCGACTTCAGTAGCCTTGCCCATTTCACAGTTTTGGCGATAGTTTTCGGCTCCATCATGATGAATATGCCAGTGCATACCAGTAGACTTGGCATCAAATACCTGCAAGCGATACATACCCGCATTCCTCTTGCCTGTGTGCGGATTCTTGGTATATACCTGGGGCAGGGTTATAAATCGGCCGGCATCTTCCGGCCAGCATTTTAACACCGGCAGCTTATCCAGGGAGGGCTCATATTCGATTACCTCCTGGCAGACTCCACTCTTCACCGTTTTAGGCATAAAGGAAGAAAGCTGAGCTAAACGAGGCAATATTTTCACTTTATCCAGCATAGAGGATGGTACATTATCAGCAATCTGAATAAATTCCACTATCTCTTGAGCTATTTCATCCAGATTTTGCACTCCCAGGCTTAAAGCCATGCGCTCTGGGCTACCATAGGCGTTGATCAGTACCGGCATCTTTGATCCCTTTACATTTTCGAACAACAAGGCCGGACCGTAATTTTTGCTAACTCTGTCAGTTATTTCGGTAATCTCCAACTCCGGGTCCACCTGGGTCCCAATTCGAATCAATTCACCCTTACTCTCCAACACCTGAATGAATTCCTGCAAGTCCTTGTATGCCACTTATATCCCCCCGTATTTTCTCTTTCAAAAATAAACGGCATGCTCTTTTAATCAGCCTGCCATTCAAAGGCTTTGACGTATTCTAGACCCTCCCCGGACAACACTGCCCAAGGCAGTAGTGGGACCATCTTGGGCCGGGTCCTCCAAGCGTTTTTGCTTATTCAAGGAAGAAGTCTGTTCTAGGCACCGCTGACATAGCAGTTAAGCTATAACTGCCGCCATGGTCCCGGATAAGGATGGAAGAAGCCCCTGTATTTCTTGATAAATAGGACCCATATAAAGATCCATAACACTGTGGGACTCAGCTTTTAATATACTAGCACTGGTCTCCAAGCAGGTTAAGACCTCTTCCCGTAAATCATCATGGTTAATAAACTCTACCGCTTTCCCCAAGTTATAGCCCGCCTCTTGGAAAGAAATCTGTTCTTCTTCACTTTTTCCAGCATAGCAAGCGGCGGTAGCAAAGGCGCTTTTATATAAAGATGCCCGGGTGCTGCTTATATAATCACTCCAACTGCCCTTCAGTTTATATCTCCCCACCATTCCTTGGTTGATTTCACAAATGGTATCAGCAAATAGCGGCAAAAGCATGTCCGCCTCGGCCTCAAGCAGCAAAGCCATAATTCGGCCAAACATATAGTCACCAATAAGTATGGAAAACTGCATGAGCTGATTATATTCTTGACCCTCTTCATCATCATGTATTAATTCATGAATAAAGACAGACAAATATAATATCTTATAAATGTTAGCCATTGACAGGCTCAGATCTTTATTTAATCCTATACCCCGGTAGATATTGAATACAATAGCGGCCAAGGTCCGCCAGGTGTGATCTCCTTTTATCAATTCTAAATAAACCTCTATTTCCTCACTCCAGGGCGAGATGCTCTTTTTAAACAAAACATCCAACTCCTGCAATTCATCATGGCGGCTAAATTCAAAAACCATTTAATATCCCCCTAAGATCCTCCATCTGTTCCTTCTCTCCCTGAATCTATTTTATAGCCGAAGCCCTTATTCTTCTCCATGTATTTTCTTCCTGATTAAAACTGCTCATGGGTATGATATTCATTATCATTATCTTTTTAGATGTATGACTAATCTATATTATATAGGAAAAACCTATTTGCTTATATATAGTTTATGTAGTTTATGCTCTTTGCTTAAAGCACTCATAAAAACAAGCCTTACTTGCAGTTAATTAGTTCAAGTAAGGCTTGTTAAAAATGGTTGATGCTACATCTAAACCTACATCGGTCTACTAAAATAGTATCCCTCCTAAATATTTACCGCCAGGCGCTCTTCCTGTTTTGCAATTAATCCCCGCTTAATCTCTGAAGCATCCACATAATCTGCTTCAAATTTTTCCTGCAGGTATTGGCATGCATCCCACGGATTAACTGTATCTCCACATGTGAAGACATCCACCGCAGCATACCCCAGTTCGGGCCAGGTATGAATCGCCAGGTGAGACTCAGAAATCACAACCACTCCGCTCACACCCTGAGGGCTGAACTTGTGGAATACGACTTCTCTAACTTCAGCTCCAGCCTCCAAAGCTGCATTGACCATGATGTTCTCCACCTTGCGGACATCATTTAACAGATCAAAACGACATCCGTACACTTCGGCAAGTACATGACGCCCTAAAGACTGCAATAATATCGCCTCCCTATATTTTTCTATTTCCCAAACCTCCTTTTTATAAATCAAGGCCTCATCCTGTTCATTTGGCACATGTAGAATTTTAGCATATTTCTGACTCATGTCAATAAAGCATAATATTTTTTATGATTTTTGGTCCATGTCCCCTGAACCAGGAAATTATTCCTTGGATTATTATATTATGCAGTAACAAAAAAGTGGCTACCTAATTGAGTAATAATAGCCAAACCGGGCTTTTTGTACTAAAATATTATAGAAATAACTACTTTAAACAGGAGTGACCATGATCAACGAATTTTCCAGTTTAAAACCAAAGCTTACGGTAGGGGGACCATGCCAAAAAAGCCGATTAAGAATCGTAGCAGTTTCGCTTAAACTAGGAATGGTCTTCTTGCTGAGCCTGATTTTTTTAACCTTTCCCCCTCTATCGGCCTGGGCCTCCTCCCCAGACCAAAAGCCCCAGGGAAGGGTTTGCTTGTTGCTCATTGATAAACTCTCTATTAATGATATCAAGGCCAGCTCTACTCCTTATATGCGGGAAATAATAGAGCAGGGAGCCGTTGGTCTGTCCAGTACTCGCACCTTAAAAGGTTATAATACCATGAATACCTATTTGACCATTGGAGCTGGCAACCTGGCCAGAACCAATAAAACAGGACTCATGGGGTTCAATGAGGATGAAAATATTCCCGGTCAGCATCAGAACGCAGCCCTGTTTTATAGAAACCTGAGCGGGTGGGACCCAGGTGGAAGCCAATGTTTGCTGGTTAATTTACCCGATATATTGGTCGGTATGGAAAGCGAAAGGGTGACTACGGTTCCGGGAAATCTGGGTCAGATATTAGGGGATAATGGATACCGGGTGGCAGTCTTGGGGAATGCCGACAACGGCACTTGGCAGCTGCGCCCAGCAATAAGCGTCGCTATGGACAGCAAAGGACGGGTTGGGCTGGGAGACGTAGGCCCTTTAACCCGTCTAATACCGGAAGACAGCATATTAAGCTATAAAACTAACTACCAATATCTTGAATACAAGAGCCAACGATTAATCCAAGAAGCTGATCTATTGATAATAGACTTGCCAGATCTTTCGCGACTGGAAAAATCTCTGCCGACCTTCGATAAGGTATATCAACAGGAGAAGAGCAGAATACTGACGGAAATAGATGGCTTCACGGCCTGGATTAATTCCAGCCTGGACCCTGCTCGGGACCTGCTGCTGATAGTTGCCCCCTCCGGCTCCCTAATGGAAACTGCCAATAAAAACAATTTTGCCCCGGTCATAGCCAGCGGCTATGGGGTAAAACCCGGCTATTTAACCTCCCCTGCCACCCAGCGCCCATATATTGTGGCCAACACCGATATAGCTCCCACAATTCTGGAGTTTTTCGGCTTGCAGGACCAAAACAATGCCATGATAGGTCGACCTATCCATAGCATAAGCAATGATCAAGCTTCATCATTGGAAAGAGCCCAGCAATTGGCCAAGTCCACCAGCACTACCACCAGATTAAGAACCCCGCTGATAAAAGGCTATGTTGGGAGTCTAATCATTATATTGCTTCTGGCCTCCATTATAATACTTAAATTCAGAGCATATCAGTACCTGCTTCAGCCTCTCATAATTGCCATGGTTTGCTTTCCCCTGGTCTTGCTATTCCTGGGTATTTTAAGCCTGCCCTATGATTGGCTCTACATATTGGTGGCCATTATAGCAACCGTTATCCTAACTTTTCTGACCCTAAGCTTAAGCCGGGGCAATGGATTCCGGGGTTTTATTGCTCTAAGTTTTATTACTGTTCTGGCCATAAACCTGGATGTACTAACCGGTACCACTCTGATCCAATGTTCAGTACTGGGCTATGATCCCATGGCCGGAGCCCGTTATTATGGCATCGGCAATGAGTATATGGGAATACTGATTGGAGCTTCTATAGCAACAGGAGCGGCCTTTTTGGAAAAATACCAGAGTAAATGGATCTTACCTATACTGGCTCTATTCTTTTTATTCGAATGCTATCTAATCGGAATGCCTTCATTAGGAGCCCAATCAGATGGAGTGATAACAGCTCCGCTAGCCTTCCTAGTCACTATGTATCTCTTTACCAACATCAGCTTGAACCTCTTGGCCCTATCAAGCATTCTGGGTATAGTATTATTTACTATACTGGGGGTAAGCTTTTATGACATGAATCGACCGGCCGAGCTGCAATCCCATATCGGCCGAGCAGCTCATCAAGTAATAAGCGGAGGTTGGCAGGAAGCATTAACCATAATAATGAGGAAATTCCAGGTCAATATAAAACTAATCAAATATACCATCTGGAGCAGAGTATTTATTGTAATTCTACTGGTTCTGGCCACCTTCATTTACTTCCCGGTAGGGGCTATAAAGAACCTATCGGCCCGTAGGCCGATTATTCTAAAGGGTTTTGCAGGAATAGTAACCGCAGCCCTGGTAGCCCTAATTGTAAATGACTCCGGCATTGTAGCTGCTTCCACCACCAGTATTTACCTGATAATGCCATTCCTCTTGCTTATGATGGAGGAAAAAGAGCCTTGGTAGAATTACTGGCTAATTCCTTAATCCTCCATGCCGTTAACGATATTTATTAAACCGTGGATAAACTCTTTTTGATTACCTTCGCCCAGCAAATCGAACAGCAAAGTGTTAAGGTTGGATATGATAATATGTATCTTTTCAGCCATCTCCAGGCCAGCCCCGGTAATAAATACTCTGATCGCTCTCCTATCCTGGGCGTCCAACTGTCTTTTTACCAATTGTTCTTTCTCTAACTTATCGACCAGTACGGTCATTGAAGAACTATCAATTAAAGTACGCCCTCCTATTTCCTTAAGAGTTAAGCCATCTTCCTCCTGCAGGCAAAAAAGTATAAATGACTGGGGTATGCTGATTCCAATATCCTCTAATTGGCTCGCAAACAGTCGATCAATCTTTTTCATTGCTGCTCGCATGTTAAAACAAATGTAGGCATTTAATCTATTCATTTTCAATACTCCTTTACCTAAAATAGCTCAATTTAACCGTCCAAGTATTATTTAATTGCAAATAATCTATACTCATAATATTATATAACAGTAGCATTTGCAACATTATTCACAACTTCATATGGTGGTAGGACCTTTAATCCCAATGAAACCTCAAAAGGCTATCAGACACTTTTTACTCTCTGATTGGATAAGGCTTATGGGCCATAGGCCAAACTCAATATCCATTTAGGCTAAAATAGCGAGGACTTCCCGAGACCTAATTGGCTAATAGCTTGCATTAAATTAGAGATAATGGTATTTTAGTTACGTTAATATTTCAAAAGTGATGAGGAAAAATAGTAGATGGGAGACTATGGTTACAGAGAGCCGGAGTGCTGTGAACCGGTACCATAATTTCATCGAATGGACTTCTGAACTGCCCCCTGATTGCAGCTGGGATCAGGAAGCCGGTTTCCCCCGTTACCGGGACTAAAGCGGACATTGTTGTCAATAAGGGTGGTACCGCGGAAAGCATACAGCCTCCGTCCCTTGGTGGATAGGAGGTTTTAATTATTTTTGAGCAGGAGGATGATATATAATGCAGCAAGGGAAAAAGCGAATTCTTACTGGAGACCGGCCTACCGGAAGCCTCCACCTGGGTCATTATGTAGGTAGCCTGGCCAATCGGGTAAAACTGCAAGAGGAATATGACAGTTTTATTATAATTGCTGATGTTCAGGCCCTCACAACCCACTGGGAAAAGGATGAGAACCTGACCCGGGACGTATATGGTATTACTCTGGATTATCTGGCGGCAGGACTTGATCCTGAACTATCAACTATTTTTGTGCAGAGTATGATACCAGAAATACATGAACTAACCATGTATTATTCCATGTTCACTTCGGTAAATGTTCTGCGCCATAATCCTACGGTTAAATCTGAGGCCGCCCAGCATGGCTTTAAAGACATGACCTATGGCTTCCTGGGCTACCCGGTCAGCCAGGCGGCAGACATCAGTATATTTAAAGCTCACCTGGTGCCGGTCGGAGAAGATCAAATACCTCATATAGAATTAGCCCGCAAGATCGTCCGGCGGTTTAATGATCTTTATCGTCCGGTGTTGGTTGAACCTGAGGTACTGGTAGGAGATGTCCCTCGCCTGGTTGGATTGGATGGCAAAGCTAAGATGAGCAAAAGCCTGAATAACGCTATATTCTTGTCTGATACACCGGAGCAGGTTAACCAAAAGATAAGAAATGCCGTTACCGACC
>CAZPSR010000115.1:0-7022 GCA_964589135.1 uncultured Syntrophomonas sp. | reverse complement strand
GGGGTGGGATAATTAAAATTGCCAGTAAACTTGCCGTGCTTGGATTGATCAATCTCTATGTTTACTCGCTGGTAAGCCCGATAAATCTTCCTTCTCTTGGGAGGTAAACTTGACTTGGCAGGAATAATTACCCATAATAATGTTACATCTTTGCGATACCAGGAGGTTGCTTGTGTTTAAGTACCGTTATATTACAACTTTAGTTATACTAGGGCTATTTTGCTTTTTAGGTTTAGCTTGCAGCCCGGAGACCAACAAGGCTACTGCCCCGGTTAAAGATAAACCCATAATAGCTGTTTCCATCATTCCTGAAGAGAGCTTCGTTAAGGCAGTGGCTGGAGATATGTTGGAGGTAGTAGTAATGATCCCTCCTGGCTACAACCCGGAGAATTATGCTCCTACCCCTCAAGAAATGGCCCAATTAAGTAAGGCCCGTCTTTATTTCTCCATTGGCGTGCCCGCTGAAAAGGCTAACATATTGCCATCTATTAAGGACCTTAACCCTGGTATAAAAATAGTTGATTTACCTGATAAAGTAGCGGCGGTTTATCCAGATCGGCATTTTGCCCCGGGGCAGAGGGATCCTCATATATGGTTGTCACCCTCAAGGGCGCGAGTTATAGTTGATACCATAGCAAATGAACTGGCCCAATTAGACCCCAGCCATGCTGACTATTACCGGAGCAACGCAGAAAGCTACGGAGATCGGCTATTGATATTGGACACTGATATAAGGGCTACTCTGTCCAAGTTAGAGCAGAGAACCTTTATTGTTTATCATCCGGCCCTGGGTTATTTTGCCGATGACTATAATCTAAAGATGTTGGCCATAGAAGAAGAAGGCAAAGAAGCTACTGCCAGACATATCCAGGGAATAATTGAACAGGCCAAAGAACTAGATATCAAAGTAATCTTCTATCAAGCCTCTGTAAGTAGCAAACAGGCTGATGCCATAGCCCATAACATCGGAGGATATACTGAGCAGATAGATCCTCTGGCGGCAGATTACATGGGCAATATGCAAAAGATTGCTCAGACTTTTGCCCAGGTACTGCAGCAGCAGAGATAGGAGAGCCATGAATCCAGTAATACAGTTGGAAAACGTAGATGTTTATTATGGCCATCTACCAGCCCTGACCAATATCAACCTGAAGGTTGAAGCTCGGGATTTCCTGGGTATAATTGGCCCCAATGGCGGCGGTAAAAGCACTTTACTCAAATTGATAGCCGGTTTGGTTAAACCTTCTTCAGGTAAGGTTCGGGTCATGAGTCGGCCTCCCTGTCACACCCCGGGAAAGATAGGCTATGTTCCCCAGCGTTTTAATTTGAATCGACAATTCCCTTTCAGCGTGGTTGAAACCATCTTAACCGGCCGTTTAACTAAAAACGGCCTGTTTCTCCATCGCTATACCCATCAAGATATGGAGGCAGTCCACGAAATTATGGACCAGCTGGATATCTACGATTTAAAAGACCGGCAAATAGGTCAACTATCCGGAGGTCAGATGCAACGAGCCCTTATTGCCCGAGCTCTGGTTATGGAACCGGAGATCCTGTTGCTAGATGAACCCACCGCCTGCCTTGATGCAGGTTCCAAATCCCATATTTATTCCATACTCAAGGATCTCAATCAATCTATGACCATTATTATGGTCAGTCATGACATGGGAGTCATATCTTCCTACGTCAAAAACCTAGTCTGCCTTAATGTAACCATGTTTTATCACGGTATACCGGAATTAACCGATAGCATATTGGGACAGGTGTATGGATGCCCGGTGGAGCTAATCGCCCATGGAATACCACATCGGGTTTTGCCCCATCATCAGGAGGAAACTAATGCTGGAAGCTTTACTAAGCTATAATTTTTTGCAGAACGCTTTTATCAGTGCTATTCTCGCCAGTATAGCTTGTGGTATAATCGGTACCATTATTGTGGAAAAGCAGCTGGTGATGATGAGCGGGGGCATAGCCCATACTGCCTTTGGGGGAATCGGCCTGGGTTACTATCTGGGGATAGAGCCCTTAATCGGTGCTATGGGGTTTGCTCTCTTATCTGCTCTGGGCCTTCGTAAGCTGCAAAATCGCACCCATATCAGCCCGGAAGTGGTTTTGGGTATGTTGTGGGCCCTGGGCATGGCCCTGGGCATTCTTTTTATTGCCGTTACCCCAGGTTATCCTCCTGATATCACTTCCTACTTGTTTGGAGATATTCTAACTGTAAGCCAGATGGATTTACTCATAAGCGTTATAATGAATCTAATTATTGTAGCAACTATTGGATGTTTTTTTAATGCCTTTAAGACCTATCTGTTTGATGAAGAATTTGCTCAAGTTATCGGTCTCCCCGTTGCTTGGTTGGAAGACCTGACCTATGTGCTTATTGCTCTGACCGTAGTGGTCATGATCAGAGTAGCTGGTATAATGCTGATTATCGCCCTCTTGACTGCCCCTCCGGCCATAGCCCGGCAATACACCAACAGCTTGCAGAATACCATGTTGCTTTCCACCATCCTAGGGATAATATTCTGTTTAACCGGTCTATGGATATCTTATGTTCTGGGCATACCCTCGGGAGCAGCCATTATCATAATTGCCGTCATCAGCTATTTTGTGCTTTCTATGTTCAAAAACCCGGCTCCTAACTAAGCCACGGGGGCAGGTCCTTTGAGCCCATCAATCCAGCAATGGCTACAATTGGCTTAGACAGCTACTTAACAAGCTAAGCCCAGAAAAGGAATGGAGATTTTCTTAGTCTGCAGGGCCTTCCAACTGGAGAGTCTGAAGGTATAGGGGCCTGACCAGGCACTCTTAGGACTTAATCATTGACTTAGTATCTATTTCTTGATAATATATTCATTGCGTCGGGATGTAGCGCAGCTTGGTAAGTTTGCCCCTTATGATAGTAATATCATAATGTGTACCCCGTGAATTGCTGGAAGCCTACAGATGTGCAAAGATCTATGGTAATCAGCAGCCAAGCCGTATAGGAATATACGGAAGGTTCAGAGACTAGGTCAAGGAGTCCCAACCACTAAATAAGTGAGTGGATGGTAAAGACCCACGAGCGCGGGGCATCCAATTAGTATTTGGATGAAGATATAGTCCGATACTCCGAGGAAACCCGGAGAATTGGGGATAAAGAGCCCCAATAGAACAATTGAGCGCGTCTGGTTCGGGACCAGAAGGCCGCAGGTTCAAATCCTGTCATCCCGACCATTTTTTAACACATTCAAGTTTGAATTTTTAACGATAAATTTTTTTGCCATAATAGCTGTATTCTGCAACTATTATGGCAAAAAAGAACGGTTCCGGTCTTAGCCCTTTGCCCTTTATACCAGATCCGTTCTTACCTTGGCTACTCAGTATAAGCTATTTTAATGTTGGCCTTATATTCTATAATCTTATTGTCCTGGCAGTCTGCAGTCCAGTTATAGACTTCTACCCCGGTAATATGATCCAAAGATCTTGAGGCCTCACTTACTGCATTTTCTATAGCATGCTGCCAACTTTTCTTGGATTCTCCTACAAATTCAGCCACTTTCACTTGCACGGTTAAACCTCCTTATTCTAAATTGCATTATTATTATGTTTTTTATATCAAGCTTTTATGCTTATTAAAAGCAAAAAGCAGTATCCAATTATGTTGTCGGTTTACTGGTAACAGCAATTATGGAAGTGATTTTTGTAATACCTTAACCACATCGCCAATCTTAATCGGACCCCCGATTACTACCCGAGCCTGGCTTCGGTCCGGAAGCAGGCTTAAATCGCCAGCATATCCCCTTACGCTTACATATTGGCCAGGAGAATAATCCTCATTCCTAATGATTTCCAGCACCGCTTGGCCTATCTTAATCTGGGTCCCTATCGGCAGTCGTCCTATCATTAACCCCTCCACCCTTATATTTTCCCCAAAATCTCCGTAGAGAAAATCCACCCCCATATCATTCATCTGGTCATAGGTAGCCTGGGAAATCATGCTTATCTCGCCGCCCGGTCGGCTTGCTGCTTCCTCTTTTATACCTTGGGTCGGGTCCAGGTCGGCTTCCTCTATGACTTTTCTCTTCCTGCTCCCAGCTTCAGTGATACTAATAGCCAGCACTTCTCCCTCCAAAATCACCACTCCTCTTTTTTATTATTGTGTTTATTATCACTAAAAACATGTATCCTATTTTAATTGAGATTTTTCTGTGAAACCCCCAGCACAAGTAGTTTGGATGCATAAATAGGCAGAAGCCGTAGGAGTAACAAAACCTGCAAAGCCGAAGGACGACAGGGAGAGCCAGCTTGCTGCTTGTTTAGGCTAGTCCTTATGCCGGTTTGGGATTGGCAAAATATTTTGTTATAATTAGGCTAAACACAGCTACACTTGGCAGAATATAGAATATAGATAAAGGAGGATGAGGCTATGTCAACCCCTATACTATTTGTTAGAGAACGCAGTCAGGTGGGTCAGGGTGATAAGAAACCACGATTCACGGTAGTTGGTACAGTAGGTACAGATCTTACTATCAACGTTAATCATATTCGCAAATCAGAGTTGGAACAAATCGCCGGCAAAATCGAGGGAGAAATTGTTTACCTGACCCGGGAAAAGGGAAGCGAAGAGCAGGATTAAAGCAGTAATGAAGAAAGAAGAGGTAGTTTTTTCATGCCCCTGATTCGTGAAAGAGACAGCAAGAGACTGCATATTAAAAGCAAACTAATGGGAGAATCCCTGGTGGGAAAAGCTTTTTTGAAATCTCTGGAGTATGGACCACAGGTTAGGGCTTTGCCTCAGGTAAACATCCTTAAAATCGGAGGCCAGAGTATTAGCGACACGGGTGCCCGAGCGGTACTCCCTGTTATCAAGGAAAGAGTCCAAAACAGTAAAGAGCATAAGATGGTAATATCAACCGGCGGCGGCACCCGCTCCCGGCATGTATATGCCATAGCCATGGAATTGGGAATGCCGACTGGCATTATCGCTACCCTGGGCCAGAGTGTTTCCGAACAAAATGCCCTGATGATTTCCACCCTGCTAAATCCCTATGGGGGAATAAAAATCGGCCATGACGATATCCCTAAATTGGCTGCCTATTTGAATCAAGGTTGTATTCCAGTAATACATGGTATGCCCCCCTACGGCTTTTGGGAACATCCGCCAGAAGAAGGACGGCTTCCTCCTAACCGGACTGATGTAGGGGCTTTTCTTTTATCAGAGGTAACCGGAGCCAAACAATGTATATTTGTCAAAGATGTTAAGGGACTTTACACCGATAATCCCAAGACCAACCCTAAGGCTGAATTTATTCCCCGTATAGGAGCTAAAGAGCTTATGGAAAAAGACCTGCCAGACCTGGCCTTTGAGCCTATGGTATTAACATCGATGCTTAATTCTGGAAATGCCAGGGAATTGCAAATAATTAACGGCTTGGTAGAAGGCAATATTACCCGGGCCTTAAATGGGGAACATGTAGGTACCATTATTTACAAAGATAATTAAACATCTATTTAAGTCCAATAAAAATATTCAATAAGAAAGTTGGGTCAATGATGACCCAACTTTTCCTTGGCCTTTAAGTGCTTATCTTGCTAACGCAACTATACTTCCTCTATCCAGCCTAATTTATCTTCTAGTTGCCCATACTGGATACCGGTCATGGTATTATAAATTCTGGTGGCGTATTCTCCTGTTTGTCCATCATTAATAGTAATGATATGCCCATTCCAGTTAAGCTCTCCAATAGGAGATATTACGGCCGCGGTGCCGGTACCAAAAGATTCTTCCAGCTTGCCGGCCTCATGAGCATCATATAATTCCTGAATAGATATCTGCCTTTCAGTGGTAGGTATTCCCCAGCTCTTGAGCAGTTCAATGGATGAATCCCGGGTTATTCCAGCCAGAATACTTCCTTCCACGGCTGGGGTAATAACTTCCCCATCTATTTTAAAGAATACATTCATGGTGCCTACTTCTTCAATGTACTTTTTGTCTACCCCATCCAACCACAGAACCTGGGTGTACCCCTTTTGCTTGGCTTCCACCTGAGCTATGAGACTGGCCGCATAGTTGCCCGGGGTCTTGGTATAACCCATTCCACCTTTTACCGCCCGGACATATTGGCTTTCCACATATATTTTTACCGGGTTGATACCCTCAGGATAGTAGGCTCCCACCGGAGACAATATAATAATGAACTTATAAGTCAATGACGGTCGAACCCCCAAGTATGGATCAGTAGCTATTATAAAGGGCCTTATGTAAAGAGAAGTCCCCTCTGCTTCAGGAATCCAGTCCTGATCTGCTCTCACCACGGCTTTTATGGCTTCAACTGCAAAATCAACGTCAAGAGGAGGAATGCACAGCCGTGAATTGGAAATATTAGCCCTCTCCATATTCTTGTGCGGCCTGAATAACAAAATCCTACCATCCTTCGTTTTATAGGCCTTTAAACCTTCAAATATGGCCTGCCCATAATGCAGCACCATAGCGGAAGGATCTAAAGATAGCGGCGCATAAGGCACTATTCGGGGATCATGCCACCCCTTGCCTTCGGTATAATCCATGATAAACATATGATCAGTAAAATAGTCCCCAAAACCAAGATTATTCTGATCCGGCTTGGCCTTTGGGGCACTGGTTCTCTCTACTCTTATTTTCCAGGACATTCTCACTTCCCCTTTCTTGACTTATATATAAAGTCTATTATTTTCGGGGCCAAAGTTCAATCTATTCCCAACCATGCATACAGTATGCAGAAAACTTAGCTTAATTTTCGGGTGGCAAACAAAAAGGCAAAACAGCTGCTGTCATATGGCCTTTCTTTTATATACCCTGATAGAAACTGGATTATTGCCCTGGCCCTGTAGTTGTAAAAATTAATATACAGCAACTAGCAGTTACAGGATATAAAATCCTATAGCAGACAATTCCATTCAGTCGCAAATCCACTGTTTCGCTCCTATCATAATTAATAGTATGTAATTATATATATTATTATCTTGCTAATTGTTTTCAACTCAAGCTACAGTTTAGT
>CAZPSR010000114.1:0-7022 GCA_964589135.1 uncultured Syntrophomonas sp. | reverse complement strand
ATTGTTTACAAGCTGATTAATTAATCCTAGTTATACTATATACTTAGCTTCAAAATTAATACCAACATAAATATACTACCTTAAAAATTAAGCTTTTGCATCCTTTCTTCCATTTAGTTCTTTCGCCTAAGTAATATTGAACATAAAATAAATGAATGGTAAAATAGGACAATAGGTATTAAATAGCATTTATCATATCAATGAACACAGCTTTTTCTTCTTAAATTTCCTGCTAGTCAGATGAATATCACCTGTCTCTATTCCTTTAATTGTCTTTTAATGTGTTTTAACCCATTTCTATCTAGTTCTTAGATTGCAATACTATCAATTAAATATCGATTAAAATTTGTTTCCGTCCTCTTTTGCTGTTGGGTGGGGCAGTTATAATCGGAAACAAATATTTTATCATATGGTTATTTGGGGGTGATAAAAAATATTATCCGAAATTTTGGGGGCCAGGTTTAGTCAAGCAATCTTGGTCACTTGTATGTTCTGCATTCAAGTAGGGGAAAATTATCGGTGATTCATAAAATGATTATTTAGAGGGGGATTTGTTAATGAGTAAAAGTGTGTTGGATCTTTATAAGAGTAAGCTGATAACCGCCGAACAGGCTGCCAAGTTAGTCAAATCCGGGGACTGGGTTCAATATGGGGAATTTGTCCAGCAACCCATAGAAATTGATGCCGCTCTGGCAGCACGCAAAGATGAATTAGAAGATGTCAAA
This sequence comes from uncultured Syntrophomonas sp., assembly GCA_964589135.1. Classification (GTDB taxonomy): domain Bacteria; phylum Bacillota; class Syntrophomonadia; order Syntrophomonadales; family Syntrophomonadaceae; genus JAAYJK01. The sequence goes on along the minus strand of CAZPSR010000114.1, from coordinate 6,297 downwards.
ATCCGTTTGGTTACAATGAGCTTCTTACCCCAGGTCTGCCAGGTAGATCCCAAAAGAGAGACCTTTTGCATGAATGACTGGCATTTTTCCGGGGTATCCAGGAAACTCCAGGAAGCTGATTTATGCAACTACATTTCTTTGACTTATCACGAAGGACCTGAACACTATTTCAGAGGATATGACCCGGTCGACATTTGCTTCCAGCCGGTTACCGCCATGGACAAAAATGGGTATTTTAATATCAGTACCTCCAACTCGATTTCTACTGCGGTAATGGATGTGGCCAAAATTAAGGTGGTATACGTTAACAACTCGGCTCCCTGGTGCTGTGGTGGAAACGGAGAGATTATACATATTTCCGATGTTGATTACGTAGTTGAAAGCCAGGCTAACCCGCCCCTAGTTCAGATCCCAGGAGTTCCCCCCAGTGATGTGGACAAGAAAATTGCGGAGTTGATTCTGGCTGACATGCATGACGGGGACTGCATTCAGCTAGGCATAGGCGGTATGCCCAATGCTGTGGGGGCTATGATTGCCCAATCCGACCTTAAGGATTTGGGCGTACATACCGAAATGCTGGTAGACTCTTTTGTCGATATGTATGAAGCCGGCAAGCTTACTGGAAAGAAAAAACAGCTAGATAAAGGTAAAATGGCCTATACCTTTGCCATGGGCACTACCAAACTATACGATTTTCTGGATCATAATCCGGTCTGTGCCAGTTATCCAGTCTATTACACCAATAATCCCTACGTTATCGGACAAATAGATAATATGGTCTGCATTAATAATGCCATTGAGGTAGATCTATTCGGGCAGGTAGCTTCTGAAGCCTCCTCTGGCCGTCATATCTCCGGTACCGGCGGACAATTTGATTTTATCTTTGGTTCCTATAAATCCAAAGGAGGTCGTGGATATGTAGCCCTTACCTCCACTGTCAAAGGTAAAGATGGGCAACTGCAATCCCGTATCATTCCTGGTCTGCTGCCGGGTACTATTGTTACTGTACCACGCTCTATGGCCTATTATATTGTCACTGAATACGGTATGGTCAACCTCAAGGGTGCCAGCACCTGGGAAAGAGCAGAAGGTTTAATCAATATAGCCCATCCTCAATTTAGAGATGAACTTATTAAGGAAGCCCAGAAGTATAAAATTTGGAGAAAGACCAACAAGATACAATAATTGTTCTAAAATTTTAGAAACAGTAAGGCCGCTTTTAGCGGCCTTGCTGTATTTTTAATACACTTGCTTTAAGAGAAGTTATTCAACTCTACATGGCAATACCCTTTCACCCAAATTATTGAATTAGGCAAAACCCTCAATTAGTGTTTTATCCCATACTTGCTGGCTTTGCGGGAAATGGTAGATGCATTAACTTGCAGGATATTGGCGGCTTTGCCGCAGGAATTGACCAAAGCAAAGGTTTTTTCTATCAGCTGCTTTTCCACATTTTCTACCGCATCTTTTAAGGGAATAATTTTATTAACACTGATCGGCTGCTCCAGATAGCGTGCAGCTCCCAATCCAGTGGATACGAAATACTTGGGCAGATGCTGGGGAGTCAGTATTTCACAACTGCTGGTAACCACCATTCTCTCCATAAAGTTCTCCAACTGCCTGATATTGCCGGGCCAGTCATATTTAACCAGGGTTTCAATCAGACTGGGGTCAATTCCCTTACTCAAATTGTAGCGCCGGTTAAAGTTATCGACAAAGTTTTTTACCAGCAAGGGGATCTCATCTCGTCTTTCCCTTAAAGGCGGCACCACAATGGGTACCACATTAAGCCGATAATAAAGGTCTTCCCGGAACTCTCCGTTATCTACCATAGCAGCCAAATCCTTGTTGGTAATGGCTATTATCCGAACATCTATCTTTATAGGTTCAGTTCCACCCACCCGAATAATTTCCCGCTCCTGTAAAGCACGTAGGAGCTTAACCTGTAGGTAAATAGGTATATCACCCACTTCATCCAGCAACAGGGTACCCGAATGAGCCACTTCGAACAGTCCCGGTTTTCCTTCTTTGCGGGCTCCGGTAAAAGCGCCGGTATCATACCCGAATAATTCTGACTCGATGAGGTTTTCCGGTATGGCTGCGCAGTTTACCTTAACAAAGGGACCGTCTTTACGAGCACTGTTTTTCTTAATGATTTCCGCTATTACTTCTTTACCTACCCCTGATTCGCCTGAAAGCAAAACCGTAGAATCAACCTCGGCTACTTTAATCGCTTGATATACAATTTTCTCCATCTCTTTGTTTTTGAATACCAGTTCACCAGATTCCTTAACCTTAATTTGTTTTACCTGAAACTCAAAATGCTGCTTCAAACCTTCCATCTGTTCCAGCTTCTGTTTAAGCATATTTAATTCACTGATATCCCTTACATTGGTGATAACCCGATATATATTACCATTATCATCAAATATAGGAGTAGCGCTGACCAGCAAAGTCCGGCCCGTAATGGTGGTCAGGGTGGTAGTGGCTGGAGCTCCGGTTTCCATAGAGATAAGGGTCGCGGAACGAGATAGTATCCCATCATCTACCAGGTCTTGCATGCTTTTATAGAGAAAAGCTTCTTCTTCCATCCCCGTAACTCGTTTAATCGCTTTATTGGTACGAATAGTTATAGCATTTTCGTCAGTTATATATAAACCATCAAAAGAGGAATCGATTAAGGCATCCATCTCCGCATTTAGAGCTTTTACATAAGCTAGTTCCCGGGATATGGCCTCTACTTCACTTAAATCATGCAAGACCGCTACAGCACCGGTAATTTCCCCATTGGTTATAATAGGAGCCCGATTGGTTATGGTTGGTTTATTGCCCACCTTGAGTTTGATGCCAAACTCCCGGCGTCCGGTTTTTATCACGCTCAGTAAATTGCTTTCAGGGATAATATTATTGATAAAGCGCCCTAATACTTCGCTGGCCTTTTTATTGCTCATCTTCTCTATGGCTCTGTTCCATATATTTATGTAACCTTCTTTATCTATGGCTACTATTGGATTATAAGCAGAATTAATAACCGTCTCCATTTGGCCATAAACCTCTGCTACAATCTCACTTAAGGCTACCATTATATCGGATTTAGTTATAATGCCCATCAGCCTGCCCTTCTCGTCCACTACTGGATAACGACCAGTATAAGATATATCAACATTGAGTATTTCTTCATCTGGACGCAGGGTTCGCACTTTCTTACTCATAAATTCTTTGACTGGGCGATTAACATCATCCCGGGCATACATGGCCCGGATAAGATGGGTTTTAGTAAATAGCCCAATCATTATCTGCCCATCTACTACTGGGGCACCATCAATTTCATTTTGTAAAAATATTCCCGCCGCCTCATACAAAGTTGTGTTTAAATCCAAAACTATAACTTTCTTGTTCATGAAATTACCGACTATCACTCCCCAAACCCCCTCCTGGCATTGGCTTCTGTCATAATGGTTTTCCCCCATAATAAAAAGTATGGCAAATATTTGGCTGACTGGCAATTACTATAATATTTCTACCACTTCGCCCGAGCTTAGAAAATAAAGATAAGCTTCCTTCACTTTAAGGCCTTTTATTTCTTCAATGGCTTTCCGATACTGTTCCAGTTGGATACGATAGGATTCGATCCTTTCCTGCCGGTTAAAGGGCTGGAGACGATCAGTTTTATAATCCACCAAGACTCCTTGCCCATCCTCTATAAAGTATAGATCAATTACCCCCTGGATCAGCAATTTTTCATCCAATTCCCCTATTCCCTTAATAAGCTCCCCAGCTGCAACCATTCGGTTAAAGGCTGTTTCCCGATAAATACGGCTGGCCTGTATGGCCCGTTGACCCAGGGCTGACTGAAAAAACCCCCATACAGCTTCTTTATCCAGCAGGCCGGCCTCGGACTGGGTCAGGATTTCCCTTTGCACCAGCCGTTCAATTTCTTCCTCTATTTTTGCCAGGTCCTGATAAGGCTTGAACTCAATATGCTGCATAAGCAGATGCATAAGGCTACCCTTTTCCAAAGAAGTCAAGGGAGAATCCTGAGCTGCCTTCACTTCCAGACCCTCTGGAGCTGAACTGATGATGTCTACCTTCTCCCCTTCAGCTTCTTCCCAGCCTTTTTGTTTAAGCTGAGATACAGATAATTTAGAGGGCAAGTGTACCGCCCCAAGGTATGGATAAGTCCAATCTAATCGTTTAATCAGGGACTGGCCTTCTTCACTGCTATATGAAAAGTTTTCCAGTCTATGCTGAAATTCCAGCAAAGACTGGCTTTTTCTGTTTTCTTCTCTTTGTAGATGATAACGTTGAACCAGCTCAATTTGCCATCTGGAATCATCTGGCAGCAGACTCATGCCATCAGCAGCTTCCCCTGACAACTGGCGCAGGGTATCTATTCCGGCATGATGAGCCAGAGCAGGTCCAATCCAGTCCAGATAGTTTCCGGCCCTTATAAGTTCATAGCGATTGCTGGTACTGCACCATTTTTGCGCTTGTCGGGGCAGGTTCTTGACCGAGCCCAGTAAAATAAGTTTGCTCTGGGCTCGGGTTAAAGCCACATAAAGTATCCGCATCTCTTCTGACAGGTTTTCTACCTGGATCCGATACTGCATAAGGATTCTGGCTATAGTATCAGTCTTGGTCCGCAAATCGCTGCGGATAAGGACCGGTCCCATACCCAAGCGGGAGTGGAATAAAACTCGGCCTCGGGTATCAGCCCGGTTAAAGCCCTTGCCCAGTCCTGCCACTATCACCACAGGGAACTCCAATCCTTTGCTTTTATGGATGCTCATTATACGCACCACATTGTCATTCTCGCCCAAGACCCGGGCCAGATCCAGATCACTGGAGCTGGATTTGATGTTCTCTATAAAGCGGGTAAAATTAAACAGTCCTTTAATGGAACTTTCCTGGAACTGCCGGGCTCGATTGACCAGTACTTCAAGGTTGGCTTGTCTCTGTTTTCCTCCTGGCATAGCCGCCACGTAGTAATAATAGCCGGTTTCCATCAAGAGCTGATAAATAAATTCATCTATGGGCATCAAGCGGGATTTTTCCCGCCACTCTTCCAGCCAATCCAGAAATAGATCAATTTTATCCCTCAACTTATCCTGGAAGTTTTTCCTATAATTATCCAATGCTTCATAATAATGACCCTGAGCATAGCTTAACCTTATATGGGTCAATTCAGAGATATCAAAATCGCAGATAGGAGAACGCATTACACTCAAGAGCGGAATATCCTGGCGCCGGTTATCGATTAACTTCAAGAGGTTAAGGATTAAATCCACTTCCACCGCCTCAAAATACCCTCCACTGCTATCTGAATAAACAGGGATGTCCTGGTCCCGGAATACTTCCATAAATTCAGCCGCCCATCTGCGGGTGGCCCGCATCAGAATCACTATATCCCGGAAATCCACTTGTCGATACTCCCCCTTTCTGGCATCATAAACCATGCTGCCCACCAGTTCCTTAATCCGGGAGGCTGCTATACGGGCTTCCAGGGCAATATCGCCTAATTCCTCCAACTCCGGCCTTAACTCTTGCTGGTCTGGATCTTCACTTTTACCCTTTTCCACTAGAATAAGCTGTATTTCAGCATCCTGGGCTTCATCCTGGCCCAGTCCAGGATAGAGCATAGCCTGATGGTCATACTCTATCTCCCCCAGTTCCCGGCTCATAATATAGCCAAAAAGATAATTAATCCCAGCCAAAATATGAGCTCGACTGCGGAAATTCCTGCTCAGGTCAATGCGTCGATTAATTTCCCCCTCCCCGGTCTGATAGCTTAAATATTTGTCTAAAAACAGAGAGGGATCGGCATTGCGGAACCGATATATACTCTGTTTGATATCTCCCACCAAAAAACGCTGGTTGGAACCAGCCACCGCAGTCAGAATGCACTCCTGCAGCTGATTGCTGTCCTGGTATTCATCCACCAAGATATGTTCATATTTCCTTTGGTATTCTTCGGCTACTCGTTGGTCTTTAAGAATGGTCCAGGCCAAATGCTCCAGGTCATTGAAGTCCAAAATATTCTTCTCTTTCTTTTTTTGCCGGTATAAAGCGGAAAATTGCAAGACCAGATCACATAGATACTGCATGTAGGGGTAAATGTATTCCAGATCCTGCCGATACTGTTCGGGGGTTTGGCTCAGCAAACCTTGATCCAGTTTTTGCAGCAGTTTTTTTCCCTCATTCCGCCATTTCTGGGCCTTTTCCTTCAAAGCCTGATCCGTATCTTTATGGGCCCGTTTAAGAGGCTTAAAGCTTAAAGAATGCAATTTTTCATACAAT
>CAZPSR010000113.1:0-7024 GCA_964589135.1 uncultured Syntrophomonas sp. | reverse complement strand
TTTTATGGTTACCCCACGAGTAAAGCAATTCTCTGGTGAAGGCTAAGCCCTGGTGATATTGGTTAGTTCTGGGTTACCTGGCTTGGGCCGGAGCTTAATATCTTTAACAGTGAGTTGGAGAATCCGGTAGGAAGGTGTCTAATAATTATACAATAAGCAATCTTTTTTGAGGAAAAAGCCTTTGATCACATAGTAATCTTCGGTCTAAACAGATGATCTGACCGCCGAGAACCCCGAGGAGAGTTACCTTGATTACATAGTAATCTTTAGCCTATATAAATGCTGGCAAACGAGGGATTAGACAATATATTGGAGTTGGAGAAGCTGCTAAGGAACACTGTCGGATATTTGCACTAGGAGGACTGATTTATTATGTTAAGAATTTCTCCACAAAAGGACGTGTACGAATACTGGAAGCTGCCGTTGATAAATGATTATGTGAAGAAATGGGCCCTTATCACCCCAGAGGAAACGGCCCTTGTTTTCTGCGATGATGGTCGGAAATTTAATTATGCGGAGTTTGATGAAATTATAAGCTCCTATTCTTTGAAACTGATGGAACTGGGAATCAAAAAAGGAGATGTGGTGGCAACCCAGATGCTGGCTATACCGGAATTTTACTTTATTATGTTAGCCTGTTCCTCCATGGGGGCGATCTGCGCTTCCCTGGATATAAGGCTGCAAGCTCAAGAAGTGGTACGGGACCTGAATAAAGTCGATCCGGTGGCCTTTTTTGCCCATGGTAAAACTCCTCTTCGTGATTTCAATGAAGTGGCTGGAGCGGTGCAGGATAATATCCCCAGCTTGAAATACCTTTTCCAATTTGACCGCCAGGGAAAGGGTATTGCGGAAAGATCTCTGAATTTTGATCATTTCTTTTCCCCCGAAGCCCTGATGGCAGTGGATAAGCGGGAGGATCTCCTGGCTCAGGCCCAAGAAGTATATGCCAATCTGGATAAGCGGGATCCCCATATGATTATCTTTACCACCGGTACCACCGGTGACCCCAAACCGGCTTTGATCTGTCATGAAAACACCATAACCAACAATGCGGTAATGTTGCGGGTGGGTGCCACCTATGGCAGCAATTATGCGGTTATGAATTGCATGCCCACCAGCCATGTCACTGGCACCCTGCAAGGCGCAGTAGGCACCTGGCACCGGGGCGGCTCTTTTGTAACTATGTCGGTTTTCACCCCCGAGGGGCTCCTGAAAAACATCCAGAAGTTCCGTCCTACCACAATGGGGCTGGTTCCTACCGGGTACCGGATGTTATGGGCCCATCCTGATTATCATAAATATGACCTTTCCAGTTTAAATGCGGTGACTTACGGGGGCAGTGCCGTTGATAAGCCTTTCCTGGAAAGGCTGAGTAAAATGGCTCCTACCTGGTCCACTGGTTTTGGCATGACCGAATGCGCCGGCTATATTTCCTTTACTCCCAAAGGGGCTACGGTAGATGAGGTGTTTGGACAGGTGGGGCAAACCAATCCCGACCTGGCCAAGGTCACTATCCGTAAGCCCATGAACGATGATGGAACTGCCGGTGAAGAGCTGCCAGTAGGCGAACTGGGGGAAATCTGTGTAGAGGGACCCCTGGTCTTTTTGGGCTACTATAATAATCCTGAAGCTACCGCTTTGGTCAAGACCCAGGAAGGGATCTTGTACACCGGGGATATGGGCTATTTGCGGGATTACGGCAATTATCTGGGAATCAGTTTTTCCGGCCGGCGCAAATTTGTGATCAAGCCCAAGGGCTATCTGGTATTCCCGGAGGAAGTAGCCTTCTATATTACCACTCATCCCAAGGTGAACCAGGCTCACGTATCCAGCGCTCCCCATGAGATTTTTGTGGACGGAGTAATAGCTTTTGTCCAACCCTGGCCGGGTCAGGAACTTACGGCAGAGGAAGTATTGGAATTCTGTAAAGGCATCGCTAACTATAAACGCCCCTTGCACGTGGAAATCTGGCCGGCTGATCAGTCTTTCCCCCTGAACCGGGTAAACAAGGTGGACGTTCAGGCCATGAATAGATTAGCGGTAGAGATTGCCGATAAATTACGCCTGGAAGGCAAATGGGAATAAAGACGGCGGGCAATTGTTGGCTGCCTTAGTAATTCGCTTTTTATATCAAGGATTTTACAGCAGGAAAGGATGATCAATATGCTAAAGGTTCCAGCATCCAAAGATGTATACGAATACTGGAAGCTGCCGTTGCTTCCAGATTATATAAAAAAGTGGGCAACTATTACTCCCCAGGGAAGGGCCCTGGTCTTAGCCGATACCGAGCAGGTCTTCGACTACGCGGAATTTGATGAAATAAATACCCTTTATGCCATGAAACTGATTGAGCTGGGAATCAAAAAAGGTGATGTAGTAGCAGTACAGATGACACCGGTGCCAGAATTCTATTTTATGATGATGGCCTGTGCTTCAATAGGAGCCATCCTGGCCCCTATTGATACTGAACTTAAACCGGCTCAGGCAGTACGGATCCTTGAGCCCTTAAAACCGGTGGCTTTCCTGGGCCTGATTCCCCAAGGGGACTTTGTTGAATTGGCTCCAGCTCTTAAAAGAGGTATTCCTGATCTCAAGTATATATTCCAGTTGAACCCTAAGGCTGATACGGGAAGTTTCACCCCCGAGTCCCTGGACTTTAATCAGCATTTCTCGGCTACTGCCTTGAATGATATCGAAAACCGCCAGGATCTTTTAGATTTATCCCGTCAGGCCTATGCCTCACTGAAGACCCGGGATCCCCACCTGATTCTTTTTGCCCCGGCTGCTGAGGGGGACCCTAAGCCAGCTCTCATATGCCATGAAGGAACTATAATAAATACCCAGGTAACGGTCAGGGGGGTTGGCTTGTTTGGCAGTAATTGGATGTCATTGAACGCCCGGCCCAGCAGCGATCTGGCTGGAACCCTGCAGCCGGCTGCCACCTGGGCTAACGGGGGCTGCGTGGTAAGCATGCCGGAATTCGCAGCGGAAGAGGTCTTAAAGAATATTGAAAAATTCCAACCCACTCATGCCCTATTTCTGGCCTCCCAGCTACGCAGCTTGTGGGCTGTGCCCACTTACCAGCAGTATAATCTTTCCAGCCTGCGCAGCATAGGTTTTGAGGATGCCATCCTGGACAAAGATTTCATCGAAAGATTATCCCAGATGGCCCCCACTTGGTACGTGACCTATGGAAGGGCTGAAAGCGCTGGGTATATATCCCACACTCCCAAAGGAGCCCCTCCGATGGAGGTATTGGGTCAGGTGGGTCAGACCTTCCCGGACCTGGCCAAGGTCTCGGTGCGCAGAACCATGAGTTCAGAGGGAACCGCCCGCTGTGAAGTTGACCTGGGAGAAATAGGAGAAATTTGCGTAGAAGGCCCCATGGTATTTCTGGGCTATTATAATCAGCCTGAGGCCACCAATGCCATCAAGAGCAAGGAAGGCATCCTGTATCTGGGTGAAAAGGGTTATTATCATAACTATGGCAACTACCGGGGCCTGCGCTTCGCTAACCGCTAAGTTTTAAGGAAGGGTTTAAGGGGGCTGTCTCAGCATTGAGGCAGCCCCCCGGTTTAGGCTACCATACTGGTTTGGAGGCGGGAAGATCCAGGGCATCTATAATGCCTGGGGGGGCCGCAACACACTGGGGAATGAGATTGACACTGGGGGCGGCACTGCTGGCAAAGGGTTCAACCGACCTGAGCATCCCCCTCACCTTAACTGTAATATTGGGCTCGCCTTCAATTGTAATGGTATCTGCTATAGGCGGGTTGGGCTGCAGTTCATCACAAACCTTATGAACAAAGTGAAATCCAGTAAGCTCCTGGCCTTCCCGCAGACAACGCATGGAAAAAAGATGGGCAGAAATAGTCCCGGGCTTTACCGGTCCCCAGGGCGGATTCATCTCCACCTCAGCGGTAAAGATCTCATGATCTTCTACATATTCATCATATTCGATCCCTACCCTGTCTGCGATTTCCATCACCGCCGGGCCATAGTAAGAGGTGATAATATCCTTGAGCCGCTCCTTTTTAAAGGTATGAGGATCCTTACCATAGCCGAATACCCTGACCCAGGGCGAAAGGTTATTGGAGTCATCCTCCCCCCCGCTTATGATTACCCGGTCCACCCGCCCGGCCATAGAAGCAAGGACTACCGGCAGGTAAGGGTTATAAAGCCCCGGGAAAATACCTTGCTGTACAAAGGTGACTCCATTTTCCCGGGCACATTGATTTATCATTTCATAAATGGCTGGTGCTGTTTTGTGCAAATGGTATATGGGTAGTGGGGTCAGCACATTTTTCTTAGCCTTAAGGGCCTGGCAAATATTTTCGGCCATGGGTTTATAGCCGCTGGGACGCATATTACCAGCCTCATAAATGGTGGGCAGGTAGAGCAAAACCACCTCGGCCTCCAGCTTAAGCACTGCCTCAATATCATTGGAAATGGTGACCCCAGTAGGGGGGAAACCAAACACCTCTCCCGCATCCTGGCCTACTTTGGCGGGATCGATATCAATGGCCCCAATTAATTCCAGGGATTTTTTCTCTTGGATCATTTTCACCGCATAGCGTCCCACACTGCCCAGTCCCCAAATGATTACCCGGTATTTTTTCATTGATTTTCCCCCTATCCTTAAATATTGCTCTAATATCTTCCACGACTATCCTTTAATTGGGATAATTATCGATTTTGGAATTGATCCGGGCCAGGCAATCAAAGAAGATGTCTAGCTCCTGGCCTAAACCCTCCCGCAAATACTGGTCAAATTTTTCTCCTCTTTGTTTGATAAGCTCAGCGGTCTCTCGGCCTTTGGGGGTGATATAGAGTCTGACTATTCTGCGGTTCTGGGGGTCCAGGGTGCGTTGAACCAATCCCATCCGATCCAGCTTGTCAGCCATAGCCGTCAAAGAGGAAGCTTCTATCTGGGCCCGGGCGCCTATCTCGGACAGAATAGAACCATCCCGGTCCAATAGGCAGAGCAGAATAAATGCCTGGGAAACACTAATGCCAAAACCCTCAAAGAAAGAGGCCATGTGCTTTTCTAATCTTTTGTTGATACTTTTTAAGTTGAAGCAAAGAAACTCGGTGAAATCCATTGTAATCACCCCCTCTCTATATTATGGCCCATGCCCTTAGGTGGCTTAATTTCAGCCTAAGCCTAGCCCAAGAGCTCAAATAGTATTATAACCTTTAGCCAAGGCCTTTCCGCCCCGGGGGAGACACCCTTCCAGTCCAGTGATATTTGGCTTAAAGAACTGGTTTCCCTTATTGCTCTCAGGGGGACAGGGGGGGGTGGGACGCGGGTACAGGCGGGACGCGTCCCACTAATACTGCCTTGAATTATCAGGGATTTTGGATATACACATCTACCAGGCTGTATACTTGTTCCTGGAGCACCTTTTCGAACTGGGCTTGATTAGGCACCGGACGCTGGATCATTTTCATAATGCTTTCCAGCTGGGCTTCGGTGTTGATGGGTTTTCCGTACATTTCTACTGCATAAGCTGAGAAATCCCGCACCAAGACGTCGAAGATCTGGTTCAGGATATCATCACTGACCCCTTCTATTTTGGCACTTTCGATAATCAGTTGACCATAGGCCACCAGGGTGAAGATTTCCCCTACTGCCAGGAGGTAATTAAAGTCTTTCATCTGCTGATTGAGGCCTTCTCCTGATACCTGCAGGAAATCCCGGTAAGCCTCAATCTGCTTCATAAACACCTCTACATTAGGCAGATGGGCCACGCTCTGATAGGCCAGGTTGTAGTCATGGAATTTGGTCTGGGCATATCCCCGGGTACGTCCCTGCCGGAACAGGAATTCCTCATTGCGCTGGTCGGTGATCCTGCCTATTTCTGGGAATTCTGCCGGGCTAAACATATAACTGGGAATGAGTTTTATGATCAAAGCCATGTTCACATGTGTGGTGCCTTCCAGTTTGGGGAAGCCTACCAATTCTTTTACCGCTTGCTCGAAATACATGTCTTTCTCAAAGCCTTTGGCTGCAATAATATCGAAAAGCAGTTCATGGACTTTCTCCCCTTGCATGGCCACCTTCATTTTCATCACCGGATTAAAAAGCAGATAGCGCTTGTCATTGTCACCTGCTACTCGCATATAGTCGGTAGCCCGAAGGCCGAATAGTTTCATGCCCATAATACGCAGCCAGGCATCACCGAACAGCCGCTTGATCTGGGCAAATTCAGTAACCCGTTTGCCGTATAGTATCCGCTTATAGGCATGGTTTAGGGCTTCATAAAAGGAATGGGTCACTATGCCGGTAGCGCCCGAGCCAATATTGAATTTGCAGATGTTGATAGTGTTCAGCATGTCATCCCAGGCCTTGGGCCCCCGGGAAAGTATTTCGGCTTCAGTAATGGGGTAGTCATGTAATTTGATTTCCGCTACATACTGCTGGTTGGAATCGGTTATCCGCTTAACGCACTCATATTGGGGATGGGCTGCATCCACCACAAAAAACACATACTCCTCGCTGCCGTCGATCTTGCCAAATACGGTTACCGTACTAGCCACATTCCCGTTGCCTATATAATACTTGGTGCCCCGGGCCAGGTAGCTTCCATCCCCTTGAGGATAGAGCTTGGTTTCGGTGGAATAGATGTCGGCCCCGTGTTCTTTCTCGGACAGGGCGAAAGCACAGAGGGCATTGTCCTTGAGCTTGGCGGCAGCCAGATGTTTGGCTTCTTCATTGTCCCCCAGTAAAACTGGATTTAAACCCAGGGCTGACACATGGTAGGCATACCAGTAGGCGGCACCGTAAAAGCCACAAATCTCGGAAAACTCATACATCCGGTAGCTGCTGTAGTACTGATCCGGATCAGAGCCATAGCCACTGGGGAGGAAAAGGGTTTCAAAAAATCCTTCTTCAGTGACGAATTGCTGAAAATCCTCACAAAACTCATGTTTGTGGTACTGTTCCTTATGCTTGGCCAATCCTTTGTTCTCAAACCAGTCAATCATCTTAATCATTATCTCTTTGGATTTCTCATCAGGATAG
>CAZPSR010000112.1:0-7133 GCA_964589135.1 uncultured Syntrophomonas sp. | reverse complement strand
AGGGCTTAATGCCCATTCCTTCAGATGCTTCCTAGCGCTTTGTTGCCAAACATAAAAAGGCTTTCAACAACAGTTTGGTAGCAACTTGACAGATTACACATACATTATAGTAGAAAGGAGGAATAAAAGTGCACTACTTCAATAATTTGACACCGGTTAATGGTTTTGACAGCGAAAACCTTAACAGTGGTAGACAAAACAACTATGCCTGGTCCATAAGTGAGTTAGGAAATTTCATTTACGTAGGTACTGGACGCAATATACTGGCTAATATCATCAGGACCATTTATGCCAACACTCAGCTTCCGGCCTTGATAAATCCCAGCCCGCCGATAGACAACCAGGCAGAAATTTGGAGATATAGAAAGGATGGAACTCTGCCCTGGCAAAAGGTATATGAAGCCTCGAACCAATCAGGAATAGTGGGTTTTCGGTTCATGATTAATCACCAACCTTTTGCAGGCAGTCCCTCTCTCTATGCGGCAAGCTTTGGCAGCACCGTACAGGTACTAAAATCCACTAATGGAATAGATTGGTTTATATTGGATTCCAGTACCGATTTGGAGGGAACTTCCTCAAGAGCCATGGTAACCTATAATGGGAAGTTGTATTTAGCTACTGTGGATGAACTAAGTGAAGGTTCGGCATTGCTCTATAGCAGCCCGGATCCCGAGTTTTATCCATGGCAGCTTCTTATTGATCCTTCCAAGCCAGGGTTTGATCCCAGCCTCAACCCCCAAAACTCCATATATAATATGGCGGTGTTCAACAACAGGATATATGTTACCACCATTGGTTCGGACGGAGTTCAAGTATGGAGAACAAATGGAATAGAACCCCGATTAAATGACTGGACCCTGGTAGTTGACGGGGGATTTGGGAATCCTTCCAACCAATTTACTTTAGGTATTGGAGTATTCAAAAACCATCTATATGTAAGTGCAACCAAGCCTTTGCCCCTGGCCTGGCTTATACCCATGGGCTGCGATATCATACGAATAGATAAATATGATAACTGGCAGTTGGTGGTAGGTGGTGTTCCATTAATATCAAGAAGTCTATCCGGATTGGCATCCGGGTTCAACAACCCTTTCAATGTTTATGGCTGGCAGATACAGGAATACAAAGGCAAATTGCTTATAAGTACTTTTGATGATTCGAGCAATATGGAAGTAATACTGACTATTCTTTTGGCCAATCGGGAAGCATTGGAACAGGCTTTTGGATCAGTAATAATAAATGTAATAATAAGAATATATCAAACCGTGGTAGAAATATTAGATGCCATTGGGTATCCCATGGGCTTTGATCTATATGTATCCGGAGATGGGATTCATTTTAGTCCGATATTCCTCAATGGGCTTGGTAATCCCAATAACTATGGCGGAAGAATACTTTATGCAGATAGCAATAAGCAACTATACATTGGGACAGCTAACCCATTTCAAGGTTGCGAAGTATGGCGAGCATCCACTCTTCCATGCGGCAGCAGGCAATCGTCTTGTCATATGCACTATGCTGGTTTATGGGAAATAGAACAGATAATTAGCGAAAATTATCAAGTTTTAAGTGAAAACATGCCGGCCATCCTTCAATTCATTAAAGACGAAGGAATTCATTAAGATTGGGGTTGCTTTTTAAAGGACAGAAACAAATTTCTCTAAGAGAACTAGCCGGGCATCATAAATGAGACTTTTTATAATTCCAGAACATAATAAAACTGCTCCTGATTTGTCATTCTGAGCGGAGCAAAGAATCTAGATGCCCGAGGACCACAATGTGCTGCTTAATAGCACTAATAAGGAAGCTTCGGCTTTGCCCCAGGATGACATATATGGGATGAACGAGCTAGTTTATTGGGGAAAACTGGGAGTTTAAATCTTTCTGTGTAAATGGAATAATCCACCAGACTTTTGTTAATACTTTTATAATAGTGCGTAAATAGGGCAACGCTGAGGAGCGACCCACGCTTGCTACAGCTTATACGGTGAAACGGCGGGCTTATTGTCCGCTGTTTCTTTTCATTTCACCGGTAAGCCCACGGTTTATTAAGAAACGCTTATTATCACTTGTCGGTCATACTCCTCCGTGGCTGGAGAAGAGAAAATAGGATCTCCCGATCCACTACACCATAACAATGTCAAACGTGCCGAGCCCTCCGACCCCGGGGAAGTGCTTTCGTCTAGCCTTATTGACTTCCAGGATGTTGCATTCTGCTCAGGCAATAGCATCTTCCTTCCCATGTTCGGTATTTTGGGGCCGGGCACCTTCAGCTACTGCTTTCGGCCCTTTTGCTTGTTTGTCTACGCTTTAAGACAGCGGTTACCCCCTGCCCTCCAAGACTAACTGCCTGCGGTTGGCTAACCTTACCGGACGGGATTCCCGCCCGTTATATGATGCAGCCTGGCTCGGCCGCACTGCCTAGTACCGGATGTTATTTACGTACTTGATAGACTGCCTGGCAATATCTAAATGTTCTTCCAGTAAATCCTCAACCGCCTTTAACCGGGCCGGGTCAAGTTTACTAAGATTTTCTCCTTGGCTGTAGTTGGCTATCAAATAATCCACCTCTTCAGGTACATAGCCAATCTTTATAAACTCTTCTCTTAGCACTTGTATCTTGCATAACTGTAAGTTTCCCTTGCCGATTGGAGATTGGCTCCCGTGACGGCCCCATCCCCAGCGCCGAAAAATAGACCTCAAAATAAAACCCCCTTTATATATAACCACACACTCAAGGAGATTATCACTTAAGGCGTGGTCTCTAGCGGCCAGGCTGTCATATCGCTGCCAGCGACTTAGACCCTTTGTCTTTGCGCCCCCTCTTTCAAAGGGTTTGCCCTTCAAGTCCACCAAATTAGGTGCCAACACCCAAACTTCAGGCGCCTAACTTTCTAATTGGCCAACTTATTTAGATGCTCTCGCCGCAGCATCTCCCCTACAAATAGTCGGGCTTGCGAGCTTGGTTTACAAAAAAAACCACGAAATGTGGCAGCCTTTAAACTTGTGCCCATTAAAATCTGCTCCATATACTTTATCGGCTATTATACCGCATATTTTACCTAATCTACTAGCGAGGCCTCCTCAAATATCGGTCCGGTTCGCCCTTGCCCTCGCTATAGTAACGACTGAAATTCGAAAAGATAATTTGGGTCGAGTAGAAGTGCCGCCTTTGTGTCCTTAGGAGCAGGTTTGTAACAGGCCGTATGGGCATAGCCATCAATGCCCTTGGCCATCCCGCTGATTACCGGAACATTATATTGGGCCAGAAAAGAGGCTGCTTCCACCGCTGCCTGTTTCCCATAGTCTGTACATCGGCGGGAACCCACAATGGCCACGCCGGTGCTATTTTTTCTAATCTTTCTTTTATAATATAAGAAGGTGGGGGCTTGGGCAGACTGCCTAGCCAGAGCAGGATACAAGGGGTTATGGCAGGTCAATAACTTTATATCCCGCCTTAATGTCTCTTATTTACCGCTTCACCAGATACGCCAATTTTCGCACCGATTTCCTTAAATGTATAACCCTTTTCTACCGCCATCTTTACATAACTGACCTTGTAGTCCTTTAACGAGCGCTGCCTTGATCCGCTCAAAGTCTTCTTCATTGCTTACCACTCGTCTTAAGATTCCGTCCAGGGTGTTATCCTCGTACTCCAGATTCAAAACAGGATATATTTCAATAAAGATTCTTTATCTTTACGTTGATCAAAGATATATTCCCGATTATTCCCCCGCTTGATGACGTGATAGATTGCTCCCTTAAACTCTACTCGCAGCTTTCTGCCCATCACAGCCTCCATCTACGTCAAGTCTAAGTATATAATATATTTCAGCAATTGATAAGTTGGGATAAGTTGGTGGCAGGCACCGATGATCTATCCCAGCCTGTAAATAAATTGCAGTACCAGATTTAATATGGTATAAATAAGTTAGGATTCGTGGGGCGGTCACCCCCAACAACGATTCCAGCAAAAATTATTTTAAGCCGTTAGAGCTGCCTGGGCTAATAAGCCGGTAGCTCTATTTCGTTATGAGAGCTAGAATGAAAAACATTAAAGTCATAAATAATATGGCTTCATATGTATTCAATCATATCACCCCCTTCTGCTGAAACGCAGTCGGGGAACCCCACGAACTTATGTTCTATTATATCATCTGTTCCACATTTTTACATAATGGTTCGGAGGGCCCGAAATGATAAATTGATTCCTCATCTAAATTGCCTGTTCGGTAGATTATCTACTAGGTTACAGTGATACTCGCAAACCTGAAAAACCTTAGATTTCTATTGCTGAACCAGAAAGGAAACAATTACTGCAGCTGGCGCCTGTGTGATAAACTAAAACTGCTTGTATCATATATACCCTAGCTGACTACGTAAAAAGGAAGATCTTATTCTATGACTATACTATCTGTTGATAATATATCTAAAAGCTATGGAGAACGTATCCTATTTGATAATATGTCATTTACCCTGGAGGATCAGGATAAAGTTGGATTGATCGGAATTAATGGCATGGGGAAATCCACCCTCCTAAACATAATATCCGGTCTGGATGGGGCTGACGCAGGAACAATTACTACCTCCCGTGGCCTGACCATTGAGTACCTCTCTCAAAATCCGGTGTTTAATCAACAGGCTACGGTTATTGAACAGGTACTTAAAGGCGACAGCCTGGCTATGAAAGCGATCCGAGAATACCAATTGACTCTGGAGGACATCATCAACAAACCAGATAACATTGATCTGCAGATTCTATTAGCGGAACTGACTTCCCAAATAACTTCTTTAGATGCCTGGCATCTTGAAAGCCAGGTTAAGGCTATCCTCAGCAAACTAGGCATTCGAGATTATGAGGAGCGGATGGTCAACTTGTCAGGTGGACAAAGGAAAAGAGTTGCTCTAGCAGCCTCTCTTATTACCCCCTGCGATCTGCTTCTGCTGGATGAACCTACCAATCATCTGGACAACGATACTATCGAATGGCTGGAAAAATATCTTGCTAATAGAAAAGGCGCCCTTTTAATGATCACCCATGACCGTTATTTTCTGGATCGGGTAGTTAACAAAATATTTGAACTTGATGACGGAAAATTATATATCTATGAGGGTTCTTATTCCTACTTTGTTGAAAAGAAAATTGAAAGAAAAGCTCTCGAGTCCGCTTTGGAAGCCAAGCGCTGTAGTCTTTACCGACAAGAACTGGAATGGATCAGGACTGGCCCCCGGGCCCGCAGAACCAAGCAAAAGGCTAGGATCCAGCGTTTCGAAGAGCTTAAAGGATCAATGGGAGTATCTGATGAGTGCAAACTGGATATATCTGTCGGCCACTCCCGTTTAGGCAAGAAAACCCTCGAAATAAGCAATGTAAGCAAGAGTTACGATGAACGACCTATCATTAAAGATTTTAACTACATCTTATTACGAAATGATCGCATAGGTATTATTGGGGACAATGCTACTGGCAAATCAACCTTGTTGAATATTCTAGCCGGGAAAATAAAGCCTGACAGCGGTAGTATAGATATAGGGCCTACCGTAAAAATTGCATACTTATCCCAGGAATCGGAAGATATGGATCAGGGTCTGCGGGCCATCGAATATATAAAGAACACGGCCGAGTTTATAACAACTGCAGAAGGCAGTAAAATTAGTGCTGGAAAGATGATGGAGAGATTTCTTTTTCCCCCTGACCTGCAGTGGACTCTTATTGCCAGACTTTCCGGAGGTGAAAAAAGAAGACTATATCTACTGAAAGTGCTAATGGATGCACCCAATCTTCTGCTGTTGGATGAACCCACCAATGATCTGGACATCGATACCCTCCAGGTACTGGAAAACTATATTGATGAATTTAACGGAGCCGTGATTTCCGCATCCCATGACCGTTATTTCCTGGACCGAACCTGCCATAAAATATTCTCCCTGGAAGGCCCAGGAGATATCATTATACATGTGGGTAATTACTCAGATTTTTTAGAGTATAAAAGCCTCAATTCCAATCCAGACAAAAAGATGAATTTCGGCAAGACCAAGCCGCACCCTGCGAATATAAAGGCCCAACCATCCCCACTAAGGTTCACTTATAAAGAGCAACTGGAATATAACACTATTCAGGCAGATATTGAAGCTTTGGAAAATGAACTGTCCAGTCTGGATGAAGAAATGAGCAAAATAAGCAGCGATTTTGTGCGGCTACAAGAATTATACCAAAAGAAAGAGCAGACCGAAGATGCCCTGCTCAATAAAATGGAGCGTCATGAATACCTCAGCAATCTGGAAAAGCAGATAAAAAACAGTAAAACATAATTTTCGATGGATACACATTATTGACTACTGTAATGATGATAAGTTGGTGTGATGATAAGTTGGTGCCTGGCACCGAGGGTCTGCTACTATGCATACTTGCCCCCAGGGTAAGTGCGGATCAGGCCTTCAAGTTCCATCAGGGAAAGAAGCTGGATCAACTGGAGCTGGTCTATCTGGGTGTCTTTACTGATTTTTTCGATGGTCTTGGGAGCAGAAGAAAGACTGGAGAGAATTTTTTGCTCGGTATCGCTTAACTGTCTCACTGGTTTACGGAGGTCTTTACTGTTTAGGGTGGCTCTGGTCAGCTTAGGTATTTCTTTATTTTTAGGAGGAAGGCTGTTTATTGAAGCTATACCGCTATGATCTGGACCAAAATCTGGCAACAATTGAGACGGATGCAGATAGATATGTGCACCCTCTGCAATCAGGCGGTTCACGCCTTTTCCAGTGGAATTCTTAATTTCATGGGGCAGGGCGTAGATTTCCTTGCCCTGATCTTTTCCAAAACCAGCGGTAATCAATGCCCCGCCCTTTTCTCCTGCCTCAACTACAAACACCTTGTGGCTCCAACTGCTAATGAGTTCATTTCTCTCCGGGAAGTGTTCAGGACGGGGTCTGGTCCCAGGCGGGTAAGCTGAAATAACTGCGCCGGTTTCGATGATAAGGGCCAATAAGCTGTCATGTTCTTTAGGGTAACAAATATCCACCCCATTTCCCAGAAAGGCAATAGTATATCCTCCGGCTTTTAAACAGGCGGTATGGGCATAGCCATCAATGCCCTTGGCCATCCCGCTGATTACCGGAATATCATGTTGGGCCAG
>CAZPSR010000111.1:0-7147 GCA_964589135.1 uncultured Syntrophomonas sp. | reverse complement strand
CCGGACTCCCTTATGAGGGTTACCAGCGTTTTGGGCAGTCTTTCAATGAAGTGTATCATCTGCAGCCTCATGTGATTCAATTGGGTTTCCTGAAACTGCTGAAAGGTTCCCGTATCCATCAGGAAAAAGACCGCTATGGATATAAATACCAGCACCTGGCTCCCTACCAGGTACTGGCCTATGATTCTATGGATTATCAGGATTTATGCAGACTGCAGGATATAGAAGATTTAGTAGAGCTGTATTATAACTCTGGCATTTTTGTACATTCCCTGGACTACCTGGTTAATGAGATTTACCTGGAGAATGCCTTTAAAGCCCTGGAAGAATTCTCCCTATACTGGCGTGAAAAAGGGTGGTATGATCGTCCCCAGGCCCGGGATTTTCTATATATTGCTTTAAGCAGGTTTATTCAGGAAAAGCATCCAGCTAGCTATGAGCCCATAAACGAGGGGTTAAAATATGATTATTTGCTGAATAACCGGGTATACCGGGTACCAGACTCCTTGCCCCGCTATCAACCGGAAAAAGCCCGGCAAAAGATCAACTCATTATTGACTGATGAGGAATTTGTTAAGAAATATCTACCCGAAATGTACGGAAAGACTTTGAGAGAATTAAAAAAATATGTATACCTGGAATACTTGGATTTGAATCAAAGGCCAAGTCATATCAGTGCCGGTTATCATCCAGTCCTGTTCCTTTACCAGCCGGGCAAGCAGAAAGCTTACCAAAGTATTATTCTAGACCACCCCGAGCCCAGTCCAGAATAATGTCTGGGCTGTTGGCAGGACGATTTAATATTATCTTAAGCTAATCAATTGGATGGACCCTTTACTTTGGGCTTAGTGACCCCATTTGTCTGCCTATTCGATCTCACCCAATATCCTGGCTTATGTAGCAGACCCCTTGATATAATATTGGGTCATATTACCTGGCTATTCAAATGAATAAAACTCAAGATAATTAAAACTTATTTGCTTAATGATGTTATACTATAGGGTATAATGGCTATATATGACGAATAATGTTTATGGTTGTCGGTCGAAGAAGAAAGATGGTTTTCAGGAGATGGTAGCTAATGTATCAAAATCAGACTAGTTTTGACCTAAGCTCTGAATTAAATAAAGATATTGGAATAGACAATTATATCTGCCACATTTTTCAATCCCAGGCAGAAGCTCACCTGGTGGCAGATTCTATAATAGAAAGAGCGGTGAGGCAGGGGCGAAAATGTATTTATTTTGCCCCCGACCTTAAGAATGCTAATTTAGCGCAAGAAATAGGGGGCTCCGGCTATTCCCATACTATGGCAAGTCAAGGCCATTTAATAATCAAGGAGATCGAACTCGCTAGCTTATTAGATGACATTAAAACCCAGCTTAGTAAGAGCCAGACCCTAAGGGGTGGTGAAACTCCTTACCTGATTCTTGACCTTAGTCAGGCAGATTATAGTGCTTTCTCCCGACTCTCATTATTTGACCAGTTGACAACTATAAATGGATACTTGCATACCCACTACCAGACTTCATTGTTGTTGCAGGTAAATGGTGAGGAATTACCTCCTATCAAACATCAGATGCTTATTTCCTTGTATCCTACCTATATTCTTTTTGGTAAGGTAAAAAACAACCACTTATATCAAGAACCTTCTCTCCGAGAAGATTCTGGCTTAGTCCATAAGCATCAGGTAGATAATAAGATTCATCAACTGAATTTACCTGCATATGAAACCGATGCCAGAGGAGAGATCATCTATTGCAATGAATCCTTCGCTGAATTGCTAGGATATAGCGTAGGGGAGATATGCTCCAGTAATGAGCTGGATATAGTAGCTGGAAGGAAGGAACTGTTTCCGGTTATTAACCCACACCAGTTTGATATGCCCGATTCACCACTTGGCTTATACTATTTTCAAACTTCCTATTCCAGACCGGATGGGTCCATGATCATTACCGATGAAATAATGTGTTCTCTGCAACTGAAGGATCAGCAGTACATCAATTATCATTTACTCAGGTTTTCTAAAGATGAACCGGACAGCTATTACATGCTTATGAATAATAATAATTTTCACTACCACCGTCAGTTTAATACGGCAAATGCTGCTGTTATTCTGCTGGATCCACTTGCGGTTGATGGCAGTATAGTTGATGCCCAAATTATGGAACCAAGCCAATCCCTGTCGGGATTGATTAATACCTCGGGTAGAAATCTGAGTGATTATAGTATTACGGATTTAAACTGCCAAAAGAGTGCCTTGTGGCTAAAAGCTATAAATACGGTGGTAGAAACCGGTGGTCAGGCCTATTTTGAATTATATGAGCCCGTTAATGACAAATACCTGGATATAATGGTCTTTAATCCGGTTTCAGGTCCTCTAGCCGCTTTAGTATCTGATGTCAGCCAAGTTAAAAGAGTAGAAGAACGCTTTCAAAAACAGATTGTTTTCCTGGAAGACATTTTAGATGGAATACCTACCCCGGTTTTCTATCGGGATACCCATGGCAGGTTTCAATTTGCTAACCAGGCTTTTGCTATTGCCATAGGACTGGCTCGCTCCAATATTTTGGGTCAATCCCTTTTTAAAGTCCTGCCTGAGGACCTGGCCTCAAAATACCGGGCAATGGATCTGGACCTGCTCTCAAATGCCGGGATTCAGACCTATGAGTGGGAATTCCAGCATGCCAACGGCAACCGCTATGACGTTATTTTTAACAAAGCGCCCCTTTCCAATTCGGAGGAAAAGTTTATCGGAGTAGTGGGAACCTTTATCGATATCACTCAACGCAAAGAAGCCCAGGAAGCTTTAAGGCTCAGCGAAGAAAAATTTAGAGGCATCTTCCGTCAGTCTCCCATTGGAATTGCCGTTTACGATCCCAATGGAAAGCTAATTGATGTTAATATGGCTATGAACGATATACTGGGTATAGAAGGTATTGATGATGTAAGGCACTTTAATCTATTTGCTGACAGACGTTTTAAATCGGGTGATCCAGAGGAATTATCCAAGCTGGCTATTTTAATCTATGAAGAGGAATTGGATTTTGACAAGATAACAGCGGTAAATGCTTATAGGACCAATAAAACCGGTAAGGCATTTATTAAGTATTTTATAAGTCCCCTGAGATATCCAGATGGAAGCATAGAGGGATTTTTGGCCCAGATTCAAGATATTACCCAACAGAAAAAAGCAGCTGAAGCTTTGCAGGCCAGTGAAGCCAATTTGCGTCGTCTGACTGATAATATGATTGATATGATTGGCCAGGTGAATATTGCAGGTGAATATGAGTACATTACCCCTTCCTGTCATAGCATGTTGGGTTATGAGGCTGAGGAAATGCTTGGTAGATCTTTTTATGCCTTTGTTGATCCCCAGGATCTGGAAAAGGTCAAAGAGCATTTTACCAGTGCCTTCAGATCCAAAACCTTTTCAAAGTTTGATTATCGTTATCTTAGGAAAGATGGCAGCTATATATATGTGGAAACAGTAGTGAATATCATATTTGACAAGCATGGGAGGATTTACGGAGCAGTTCTGGTAAGTCGTGACATATCGGATCGGAAGCGCATGGAAAGTGAACTGTCTCGCTTGGATCGCTTAAAAACAGTGGGAGAAATGGCGGCCGGCTTGGGACATGAAATACGCAATCCCATGACTACGGTCCGGGGATTCTTGCAGATGTTGGGTGATAATACGGAGTTCAAGGATTATCAAGAGGTATTCGATCTGATGATTGAAGAGCTGGATGACGCTAATAGCATTATTTCTGAGTTTTTATCCTTGGCTAAGGATAAACCACTATATTCGGAGCAGGGCAATCTGAATGACATACTTATGGCCATATACCCGCTCATATCTGCCGATGCCATAAAATCTGACAAAGAAGTAAAAATGGAGCTAAAGAATATCCCGGATTTGATGCTGGATTCCAAAGAAATAAGACAGCTCATATTTAATATGACTCGTAATGGACTGGAGTCCATGAAGGCAGGACAGGTATTGAACATTAAAACTTATCAAGAGGATGATATGGTAGTCTTGCAGATTCAAGATCAGGGTTGCGGTATACAGGATGAAATCTTAGACAATTTGGGGACCCCCTTTTATACTACTAAAGATATGGGGGTAGGCTTAGGCCTTCCCATATGCTTTAATATTGCTGCTCGTCACAATGCACGCATTGATGTTAAGACCTCTTCCCAGGGTACCACCTTTTGGATTAAATTTCGTCGCTAAGACCCGGATAGTTAAAACCGGCATTAATCAATGAGATCTTTGGTTTAATCTGGGCTGGAGTTCAATTACTAAGCCCATTTTCTTTCTATATCAGGTATAATAAGTGGCAAATGTATTAGTGAAAACAGGAGTATGATTGTGGATTTTGATGAGCATGAAGATAATAAAGATCTTTTCTTACCTCCCCAGGATCAGGACCAGGACCTGGAGGATGATCAAGAGTATGGCAGGAAGCCAGCCTACAAAATATTAGCAGGAATATTACTGCTAATATTTCTATTTATATCCCTTCCCCAAATTCACCTGCTGTTCAATGACAGTATGGATTTTCTAAAGCATCGGGTCACCCTTAAGGATAATGAGGTCTTAACTCCGGCCTCATCTGCGGTAGTGTGGATAGAAGCCCGTACCGGAGATGGTACCAGTACCGGTACCGGTTTTAATGTATCTGATGACGGTCTGATAATAAGCAACCAGCATATTGTAGAAAAAGCTAAGCAGATTAAGATTGAATTTGAGGATGGCCGGGTATTCTATAGCAAGGATTTTGAGCAGACGGAAAACGCAGATTTAGCCTGGATCAGGCTGGAGGCTGAAGGATTACCCTATATTGAGGTCAATAAGCATAGCAGTCTGCCCGCCCCAGGAGATACTGTATCGGTTATCGGGAACCCTCGCGGCTTTAAACAGCTTATTCTGCAAGGCCCCGTCTTGGGATATTATTCAGTACAGGACCAGCCCATTATGCTGCTGGACATAGATTGTCAGCCGGGCAACAGCGGCAGCCCAGTTGTAAATACCCAGGGAGAAGTGGTAGGAGTAGTTTTTGCGGTGAGCCCAGGAACTGAAGATAGCGACCAGACCAATAAAACTCTGGCTTATCCCCTGAGCTATTTTTTTGATTATTTACCCTTGGACTAAGTAAAGATTAAAGATGGGGGAAGGTTATAATGATGAATGGCATGAATGGTATTAATGGCAGGACTGAACAGATATCTTCTTTTATTGTCATGGATGTGTTGGAAAAAGCTAAACAAATGGAGTCAGAGGGCCGGGATATAATTCACCTGGAAATTGGTGAGCCAGACTTTGAAACTCCAGAACCTATCGTAGAAAGTGCGCTAAAAGCCATTAAAGGCCAGGATACTCACTATACCCATAGTCTGGGCAAGGTTGAACTGAGAGAAGAGATTGCGGCAAACTATTTCAGAAAATATGGGGTAGAGATATCACCCGAACAAATCGTAGTTACTTCAGGCACCTCGCCCGGGTTATTGTTAGTATTATCGGTACTGCTGAACCGGGCTGATGAGATAATCCTATCCGATCCCTACTACTCATGTTATCCCAATTTTATAAACTATTTAGAAGGAAAGCCGGTAATGGTTCCGGTTAGGGAAGAAGATAATTTCCAATACCGCTTGGAAGATGTTAAGAAAGCCATCAGCAGCAGAACCCGAGCCATTATGTGCAATTCTCCGGCTAATCCTACCGGCACCGTTATGAACGCCCAGGAATTGAGCCAGTTGGCTGACTTAGGCCATACCATAGTAGCGGACGAAATCTACCATGGCCTGGTCTATCAGGGAGAAGAGCATAGTATTCTGGAATTTACCGACAACGCTTTTGTGGTTAATGGGTTTTCCAAGTTGTATGCTATGACTGGATGGAGACTGGGCTACCTGATCGTTCCCCCCTCATACCTGAAAACCATACAGAAACTGCAACAGAACTTGTTCATATGTGCTTCCTCCTTTGCTCAAACCGCAGCCATTGCAGCATTAAAGTACTGTGAGCCAGAGGTAAGGCAAATGAAAGAAACATACAATCAGAGAAGAATATACCTACTGAACAGATTGGAAAAAGCCGGTATTAAATGCCAAGCTGAGCCTACCGGAGCATTTTATATGCTGGCCAATGTAAAAAAATATACCCGGGATTCTTACCCCTTTGCTTTTAATATACTGGAACAAGCGGAAGTGGCGGTTGCTCCCGGTATTGATTTCGGCCCCAACTGTGAAGGATATTTGCGGCTTTCTTACGCTAATTCATTAGCCAACATTGAAGAGGGCATGAACCGTTTGGAAAGATTTTTAGCCCAATGGGAGTAAGAATGCCCTAAGCCTCAGAGGCTACCTAAAAAGGCTCAAAGATACCCAACAATTGTTTAGAAGCATTAGAAATTGCCGTCATATTGCAGCATTGGGGTCTAAACAAATGTTTAGACCCCAATTAAGATGCAATTCATAATTATTGCCTATTCTTCTGTGGGTTCAGCAATTGGATTTAATGCTGCTGAGTATGATTTCCACATATTGAGATCTTATTTCATCATGAGAATAGTCAAAGTCCTGGAGAGGAAAGGAATGATTGGCTACCAGGACTGGAAAGGCCATGCTTCCCATCATTTGCACTATTCGCATTTCCCATATGAGTTCTGGTTCTTTAGGTTTCATTTGCATAATAGTGTTTTTAATCAACGCATAACCTTCGGCCTGTATAAAGGATTCATATTCTCCACTTACCCCATAATCAGTAATGGATTGCATAATGTAGTTTTTAATTGTGTCTGGATATCGGCTTATAATACTGGCATAGGCATTGAGGAAATTCCTTAATCGTTCTTCAGCAGTTATATCCGTTAGTTTGAGCAAATCAAAGGTATTTGTTAATTGTTGGGTAATGCTGTGTAAGGCTTCATTGACTAATTGTTCTTTGCTGCCAAAGTGATAATTAACTGCGGCTACATTGACCCCGGCTAAAGAAGCTAGTTTCCTGATGGTTATCTTATGAAAACCTTCATTGGCTATTATTTTTAGAGTTGCTCCAATTATTCGCTCTTTGGTACTCTTATACTGCTCTTGCATATTTATGCACCTGTTTTCTTATTTTAATTTTGATCTGGCA
>CAZPSR010000110.1:0-7153 GCA_964589135.1 uncultured Syntrophomonas sp. | reverse complement strand
GGATGGAAATCATGGGGCCATTTTCTTGGCTGAGTCCAGTTTCGGGATCAATACCTTCCCATTGGCCCGCTATTATTGAATAGTTTCTCCAGGTGTCCGGTAAGGCAAAAGAAAACCCATATTCCCCATTTTTGTAGATCGGTGCCTCGTTATTCTGGTACCCAACAATTAACCAATGGTTTTCCTTTTTTTCTACTTCCAGGGTTATGCTCCTTCTCCCTGCATCACCGCCGTTTAGCATCTCTACACTAGTCATTTCTATGATTTCGGCCTTAACCTTGTACTGATAATCGCTTACTTTATCCAGGCCTATTATTTCAATACGCTCCGGCCAGGGGCTGGAAGTAAACCTCCCCGGTACATTCTGGGGATCATTTTTCCACGCAGCCAGAAGTGCAGGCGATACAAAGTCGCCATAGTTCTCCTTTATACTGTTTTTAACTATATCTTCAGGGGCCAGTAAGGCAACATTTTTTAATTTGCTGCCAAATTCAGCCAGCAACTGAGTTATGGCAACCTCATCATCTGTGTTTTCTGGCTTAAAACTAATGGTTTTAGCCTCAAATCCTCCCTGGTTAAATGTATATTGAGCATTGACCTCACCTATAAAACCGGCTGGTGATACCTGGGCTCCCATCTTTAGCCACAACTCATTATCAATCACTGTATAATGGTAAGAATTATTAAATACTACCTCATCGAACCAGGACCCACTATATTCTTTTTCTTTATGTACATTAGTCTTTTCATCACCTATGGTTATACTAATAGCCATCTTGTCTCCTTGGTCCTGGATTTTGCTTTGAATTTTTTCTTGCACTAAGTCCGCAGGTTCTTTAACCTTAATTTCGGAAAAATCAGTGGGATTTATAATATGAATGTCTTCGGTATGAAAGCCGGTGCCAGTGCCGGTGGTTAATATAACGATTAATTCTTTTGCCCCATCCTGATTAATATCATTAAAGATCATTTGGGGTGCAAAAGTGCGATTGGATACGTTCTTCCAATCAAAATAATGGCGCTTCCCTTTAATTTCCAGTATAAATCCCTCATACATTCCGCTGGCTTCTTGAAAAGGATATAATTTACTTTCAGCCTCCGAGTTACTGGAAATATAATAGGGTTTATCAATATATACTGTTTTACTTTCCGCTTCCCATCTGACATCGGCACTTAATGCCTCTGCAACCCACCTAACCGGTACCATTGTCCGGTCTTTAACAATTTGGGGAGCTACGTCAGAATCAATTTCCTGGCCATTTACCACAATTTTTACCGGATTGTTGGCAAAAGCTACTGCCGCAAAAAAGCCAATAAATAGAGCAATAGAAATAATAACTAAGGACCTTTTTCTCACTAAATATACCCCCTTTAAGATCTGGATAACTGTAGCTACTGCTGCCCAAAACTGCTTAGCCATTCCCGTTTCCCGGTCAGGCAATTACAGCAAAATGATTATCATTTTTCTCTTTAATATTACGATGATTAAAGGAGATAACTTACACAAGAGAATCAGGGACCAGTTCCTCCATTCATTCTTAAACCGAATTATTTCTCAGTTTGTTTCCCACAACTGGGGAATATCGGCGATCTATTTCAATTTATACTTTCTCTAATTCCCGAGAGATGTTTTCCAGTTCGGAGATATCTTGAAGTACCGCTACCGCACCGACGATTCCCCCATCTTTTTTGATGGGGGTTCGATTGGAAATAAAGGTGCAATTCCTCAATTCTATTTTTTGTACCGGTTTACTGACCCCGGTTTCAAGGATTTCCATCAGCCCGGTATTGGGTATTATCTCCACAATATCCCGACCGATAACCTCACTGCCTCTTAAACCCAAAAATTCCTCAGCTACCCGATTTAAAAGGCTTATTTTACCCTTACAATCAATAGCAATTATTAGATTGTGGGTGGAATCGATAATATTTAATAATTCGTTGGAAATGGGAGCAGTTGATTCAAAAAAGGCCCGGGCCAGGTCTGTTCGAGTTATCATGCCCACTACCACCTTTTTATCCACCACCGGCAAGCGACCCACTTTGTCAAAAATATCTTTGACTTCCTCATCCGGATGTCCTACGGTGAGATCGGGGTTCATTATATCACCCACCAGGGAACCGGGACTCTGATCCTGGGCTATAACCCGATATATATGACTTTTAGTTAATAATCCCAACAACTCTCCTTTTTCATTAACTACTGGGGCTCCGTCTATCTGATTATCCAAGAAAATCTGGGCGGCTTCTTTTATGGTATGCTTCAAGGTCAAAACAACCAATTTGGTGCTCATTATATCAGTTAATCTCATTATCAAAACCTCTTTTAATAATTTTTTCTGATTAACTCCTTAGTAGATATTTATGTATAGATGAAAATTGTAGTACCTGTAAGTCCTTAGTAAATTTAATGGCTTACTTCTTTTAAGTATATCACAATAATTTCTATTGTTGTTACTTTATTCCTTTTTTATTTAATGTTTACAGTTTTTCATAGAGTAAGCTAAAAGATTAATAATTGTTTAGTTTTTCTATCATTTTAAGGGACAAACCTTAGTATTAGCTGAGATTAAGCTTTTCTAAAGCAAGGCAAATCCCCTGCTTTTTGGCTATACTACTACCAACCAGCCAGCCCAGGGATGGGAATTATGGGCTACCTGCTTATGCTGAGAATTTGGCCTGATAAAGGCCTTCTATCATAGCTCTGGAAAAAGTCAGGCTGGAATGATATGATTATACCTAGCAATTATGAAAGAAGATTATAATGAGCATTAGTAGTTTTCAAAATCTAGGAATTTCAGCTCCCATATTAAAGGCTCTTAAAGAAATGGGGTTTGAAACACCAACCGAAGTACAGAAAAGAGCCATCCCATCTGCCTTAAAGCAGGAAGATTTAATCGTCCGGTCCAAGACCGGCAGCGGTAAAACTGCGGTTTTTGGCGTTTCCATATTGCAGTTGACTGATCCGGAAGCAGTGGGCCCTCAGGGGCTTATCCTTACCCCTACTCGAGAACTGGCAGTTCAGGTAGATAGTGACCTCAAGCAGATGTCCAAGCATCTTAGACACAAAACTACCGCTGTATATGGACAGCATAGTATGGATATGGAAATCCAGGCTCTTAACCGAGGAGTCTCTATCGTTACCGGAACCCCGGGAAGGGTTTTTGATCATATCAGTCATGGGAATCTCCTTACCGAAAACATACGCTTTTTGGTCTTGGATGAAGCAGACCGGATGTTGGATATGGGTTTTCTGGATCAGGTGAAGAGAATTATCAAAACCTTACCCAGAAACCGGGTTACTCTGCTTTTCTCAGCCACCATACCAAGTGAGATACGCAGTATTTGCAGTCAGTATATGAAGAATCCGTCAATTATAGAGATCGAATCGGCGACCATGACCGTAGATACAACCCAACAGGCCTATTACCGGGTAAAGCACAACGAAAAGAATACCCAATTACGCCGTTTGCTGCTTTTGGAACAGCCCGAAAGCTGTGTGATTTTCTGTAATACCAGAAATATGGTGGATAGAGTGCAAAGATTTCTATCCCGCGAGGGCTATCTTTCACGAGCTTTGCATGGAGATATACCGCAGGTTAAGCGGCTCAAGACCCTGCAACAGTTTAAACAAGGATATTTTCATTTACTGGTAGCAACTGATGTGGCTGCTCGGGGAATTCATATTGATGATTTGTCATTGGTAATTAATTATGATGTGCCATTGGAAAAGGACAGTTATGTTCATCGCATCGGGCGTACCGGCAGAGCCGGCCATGGCGGAAGAGCCATTACTTTGGTTACCAGTGATGATATTATGAGCCTTTATGAAATTGAAGAACATATCGGGGTTATGATTCCTGAAGCAGAATTGCCTTCCGAGACAATGCTCCAAGAGCACAGTCTCTCCATAAAAAAATGGGCTGAGGCTAACTCACTGCCGCAGGTGGAGCCTACCAAAAAGGTGGTAGAGTACAAGGCTAAACCCGAGCAAAATCGGCAGTCTCCGTCCAAAACCCAAGGGTCGCAACGTAAACCAAAGGCAAATCGCTCCATGGTGGTTGCCTCTGAATCAAATACAGGTAAAGGAGCTAATATAAAGCATAAGGCAGATGATATTGTAACCGTACGCATAATTATTAAGCCAGCGGTTATGCCCGATACTATTACAGAGCTAGCCGACTCTCCAAGCAAAAAGTCCCAAGAGTCATATAGCGAAACATCAAGTGACAGAGCTCCCTTCTTTAAGCGTTTACTGCAGCGGATACAAGGCAGGTAAAGTAAATTAGCTGTTTTATTATTTAAAGAAGGCTGTAGTTTAGGATGCTAGAACAGTTGTCGGCGATTAGTAGAAGATATAAACTCATTCTTTCCTTTAGTCCGGGGTATTAAATCCCGGACTCTTATCTGTTTTGCTTGCCAGATAATTGGCTATTGGGACACTACTTCCCGGATCTTTTTTCACTATGGGTTTCATATCTTCCCACCTGGGGTTAAGCTTTCCATTAGCAACCCAACATATCTGGCCACTTATCTTTTGTTTCCTCTGCAACAGACCTAAGAAAATTAGCAGAATTAAAGCTTTAGAATTCACATGATTTTACTACCCGGGGAAATGGTATCACATCCCTAATATTACTTATCCCGGTTACATACATGATCAAACGCTCAAAACCCAAGCCAAATCCAGCATGTTTAACCCCACCATATTTTCTTAGCTCCAAATACCACCACAATTCTTCCTGGCTTATATTTAGTTCCTGCATCCTTTTTTCCAACAACTCAAGCCTTTCTTCCCTCTGGCTACCCCCAATTATCTCCCCTATCCCCGGAACCAATAAATCCATGGCTGCTACCGTTTTCCCATCATCATTCTGCCGCATATAAAAGGCTTTGATATCTCGGGGGTAGTCGGTAACAAATACCGGTTTTTTAAATATCTTTTCGGTCAAGCATCTTTCGTGTTCACTTTGCAGATCAGACCCCCATTTTACCGGGTATTCGAATTCTTCTCCATTATCTTTAAGGATTTCTATGGCCTGGGTATAAGTAATCTGGGCAAAGTCAGCATCAAGTACCTTTTGCAGTCTTTCCAACAGTCCTTTATCCACAAATCTATTGAAGAATTCCATCTCTTCTGAAGCCTTTTCCAAAACAAAAGCAATAAGAAATTTAACCATATCCTGGGCCAGCTCCATATCATCCTGCAGGTCAGCAAAGGCTATTTCCGGTTCTATCATCCAGAATTCTGCCGCATGCCGGGCTGTATTGGAATTCTCCGCTCGGAAAGTAGGGCCAAAGGTATATACATCTTTAAAGGCCAGAGCGAAGGCTTCTGCCTCCAGTTGGCCGCTAACGGTCAGATTAGTCCGGCGGCCAAAAAAGTCCTGGGCATAATCTATTTCCCCTTCTTCATTCTGGGGAGGATTTTGAGGGTCAATTGTACTAACCCTAAACATTTCACCAGCCCCTTCAGCATCACTGGCGGTAATAATGGGGGTATGAACATAAACAAAGCCACGCTCCTGGAAAAACATATGAATGGCATAAGCCAGCAATGATCTTACCCGAAAAACAGCTGAGAAAAGATTGGTACGGGAGCGCAGGTGGGCTACTTGGCGTAAAAACTCCCGACTATGACCTTTGGGTTGAATTGGGTAATCCTCCGGTGTATCTCCTTCCAGTTGTATATCTTTAGCTTTTATTTCCAGAGCCTGTTTCCCCTGAGGTGTCATTACTACCACCCCCTGGACCTTTACCGCACTACCAGCCCTATATTTGGCTACCTCCTGAAAATTAGGGAGGGATTCCTTTTCATATACAATCTGCAAGGAAGTGAAATGAGTGCCGTCATTGACGGTCAAAAATCCGAAAGACTTCTGGTCCCGATTGCTACGAAGCCAAGCACTTATTTCAACCTCCTGGTTTTCATATCTATGGCTATTCCTGAGCAATTGTCTAATAACTACTTTTTCCAAGGTATTTCCTCCTTATTTCCTTACTCTCCTGATAAAGATATATTTTAGAATTCCAGCTTATGCTTAATTTAGGCTAATTTTAATCATCGTATCCGCTATGGCTTAGGCAGCTATGGGAATTGACTTAAGGTTTGAAGGCTTAAGCCTTCTTAGGGGGTTTGACTGGTGCTGATTTGTTTGTTTCCCCTGCCATAATCTTTTTTTGCCCTCTGCTTAGCAATCTTCATCTGGGATTCACCATCAATCATCTTAAAGAAGCAAGGTTTCCCCTAAAAGATCTATCAATTGCAGCAAAGCCGCCGGGGTCTGATCCATTTCCCCATTTTCCCCATAACGTAAATAGATGCACTTTACCGTATTAAACAGCATGGAATGTATTATCACATTATCTATATCCTTCAGTATTCCCTTGCCTTTCAGATCATCAAAGATTTGGAATACCCTAAAGCAACCTTCCGTCTCCCGGCAATTGCCGGACAAGGAAGGGCAGCTGGAAAATTGCTCTACAAAGTGAAAAACCTTTTCCTGTTCTTTAATATAAGCGTAATATGCTCTTATCCAGGTATCAATCAATTTCCTTCCGCTCATATTTGGATCAATTTTACTTAGTAAATAAAAATAGACTTGATCAGCATATTCTTCATAAATTTCCTTTAGCATATCATCTTTACTGGCGTAATAAATATAAACCGTAGCAGGTGATATCCCAGCCTCCCGGGCAATCTTGGCAATTGAAGCTCCATGAAAGCCTTCTTCCAGAATCATCTTTATAACCGCTTGTTTAATACTCTCTTTTTTTTCTGCATCTTTTTTTCTCATTTTCTCCACCTCAGTTCTATAATAAATAAGCATTCACTTATAGTCAAGCGGTTTGCTAAGTAGCAACCCCCAATACCAGCAGCAAAGTTCTGCTTAAATGCCCGGCAACGCCTCCACCTGGGTTGATCTCTAATTCATAAGAACAATTACCGACAAAGACTGATGATAAGGCTGCAACCGAACCAGATTTGTAATCCGCGGGTTACGAATATTACTTTCTTAACCGGTATTTTTCAGCCTGGTAAGAAATATATTCAATGAACTTAGTCCAAAAAGATCGGAGAGATTGACTTAGCTGAATAATGATTTTTAAACCTATGATTGACAATAAACGAATGATCATTTATTATTTAGCT
>CAZPSR010000109.1:0-7215 GCA_964589135.1 uncultured Syntrophomonas sp. | reverse complement strand
GATTCAGCCCTGTCCTACTTTGAGGGAATGATGGGGCAGCCTTTGGGAGGATTCCCCCGGGAGCTGCAAGAGATGGTATTAAAAGGACGCCAGCCCATTACGGCCCGACCTGGGGAATTGCTGGAACCGGTTGATTTTGCATCCATCCGCAGGCTTTTGGCTGAAAAATACAAAATAGAGGTATCCCAGCGGGATATTCTCAGTTATGCCCTTTATCCCCGGGTTTTTGAAGATTATTTAGCTTTCAAAAAAACCTATGGGGATTTAAGCCGTATGAACAGCCCGGTGTTTTTTGATGGTATCCACGAAGGTGAAGTATCTGAGGTGGAAGTTGAAGAAGGCAAGGTCTTTATAATTAAGCTGGTGGAAATCGGTAAAGTAAGCAAAGATGGAGTACGCCGGGTCAACTTCGAGGTTAATGGTAACACCCGGGAAATTATCATAATGGATCAGCAGTACCAGAGCAAAAAGCCCCTGGACACTACCATATTCGCTGACCCCAACAACAAAAAGGAGATTGGTGCCAGCATCCCTGGAACCGTAAGCCAGATCCTGGTTCAAGCTGGAGATGCAATAAAAAGTGGCCAGAGTCTGATGATCATTGAAGCCATGAAAATGGAAACCCATATTGCTGCAGTCCAGAACGGCACCATAGTTGGCATCCTGGTGGAAGAAGGGCAGCAGGTGAAAACTGGTGAACTCCTGCTAAAAATAGAATAAAATCCATTTCTCCCCCGCCGCCGATTGTTTCTGGAAGAGGGGCATAAACATAATGAAAAGAGGCAGGAGAGGTTAAGATGAAAAGAATCGGATGGTTTTTGCTGGTTAACCTGCTGGTTTTGACCGCAATCCTAATATCCTGATATATAAACCGGGGAACTTGCTTATGCAGCCCCGGTTTTTGGCTTTCCCAGGTACAAAGTTCACTATATAAGTCAATAATTTGCTCTCCATCTTAAACTGCCTCTTATACTTCCTGTATTGCTTTATTTCGGCTGGTAATAGCACCTTTTGGGAGATTCCAATTTCCCCCCGTCTCTTAATTTTTTAATCAGCTTATCTACTTCCTTTTTCTCCAAGCCTGAGAGATCAGAGGCTTCCTTGGCATTCAAGGGCTTGCCTGCTTCAATAAAAGTATCCAATATCTTTTTTTCCTTATCCATCTGAGCTATACTCCATTTCGGGTAATTTTTCCACACTATAGGCTAAAGAGGATATAATGTCAAGTTGGCAGAACAACGGGGGGATTAAACATTAATGCCTTGAAGCAGAGGGGTTTTTCCGGGCTAATCAAAAATACCTTGAGCCAGAGCTTGGGCCGCCTTTCGTCTTGGGCAAGTCCTGCAGGGGAAGCAAGACTAATATCCTTTGGCGACAAAATGAGCGGTATCCCTCTGGCAATGAATCCCAGATTGCTTTAATAATGAGGTTTTGCAGGAAGTATCTATAACACCCCTAAGAAATCCTCCTGCGATTTTAAGTTTACACCCTTTTAGCGTCAAGTCAAGTGTTAAGCTGAAAATAGTTGGCACTTTCTAATAAACAGCCGGAGGTAGCAGCCCTTTGGACAGAACCCTATCAAGAGGCCAAAATACGTGAATTTGGGGTTTTGCATTAGGTCAGGAAAGGTTTAAAATTGCTCTATCTAAACTAAAGTAGTTATTTTAAGCGATAGCTTTGTCTTTACTGTCAGGAAATCTACGGTAAGGCAAAATTAAGTCAAAGGAGGGAGCAGTGCAGTTGTTTTGTCCGTTTGCGGATTTATAGTATTTGAAGGAGAAGTGATTGTTTTTTATGGAAGCTGTACTTAATTCGAAGATAAGAATTTTATGGGGTGCTTTATTGGGGTTAATCTGGGTTTTATTGACACCGGCTTTCACTTTGGCCGGTGAAGCAGACCTGATTATTCCCGTATTGAGTCAGGGACAGAACAACTTGTTAATAGCAGGGATTGGCATCTGTCTCTTAGGTATGATGTTCGGTTATTATCAATTTGCCCAGGTGAAGAAATTACCGGCCCATTCCTCCATGCAGGATGTAGCTCAAACTATCTATGAAACCTGCAAGACCTACTTGATCCAGCAGGGAAAATTTATTGCCATACTCTTCGCTTTTATTGGGGTTTGCATAGCCTTCTATTTTGGCTATCTGCAGAAACTGCCCATTGGCTCAGTTTTGTTTATCCTGATGTGGACGGTTATAGGAATTCTGGGCTCCTACAGTGTAGCCTGGTATGGTATTCGCATGAATACCCTGGCTAACAGCCGCACCGCCTTCAGCGCTTTGGAGAGAAAACCCCTTAAACTATTGAATATCGCTTTGGATGCCGGTATGAGCATCGGGGTTTTGCTGGTTTGTGTAGAGCTGATCATGATGCTGATTATACTGCTCTTTGTCCCTCGGGAACTAGCCGGCGCCAGCTTCATTGGCTTTGCCGTGGGTGAATCCCTGGGAGCCAGTGCCCTGCGTATCGCCGGGGGCATATTTACCAAAATTGCTGACATCGGGGCCGACTTAATGAAGATTGTTTTCGGGATCAAAGAGGATGATCCCCGGAATCCAGGGGTTATCGCCGACTGTTGCGGAGATAATGCTGGTGACAGTGTAGGCCCCACTGCCGACGGGTTTGAAACTTATGGGGTAACCGGAGTAGCCCTGGTTACCTTCATCGTTCTGGCCGTAGCTCCAGCCTTGCAAGCCACCTTGCTGGCCTGGATATTTGTTATGCGCATATTGATGGTCATCACCTCCATAGCCTCCTTTTACATTAATAAGGCTTTCAGCCAGGCCCGCTATGGTAATCAAGATGATTTTGATTTTGAAGCTCCTCTCACCAGTTTGGTTTGGTTTACTTCGGTTATTTCTATTCTGGTTACCTTTGCCGTCAGCTATTATATCCTGGGACCAGGTTCGGGAGTGAACAATGAACTCACCAGTCTGTGGTTTGTATTGGCACTGATTATCAGCCTGGGTACCCTGGTAGCTGCTGTTGTCCCGGAATTTACCAAAATATTTACCAGTCCTAAATCAAGTCACGTAGCCGAGGTAGTAAAAGCTTCTCGGGAAGGAGGACCTTCGCTGAATATACTATCAGGTCTGGTTTCGGGTAACTTCAGTGCCTTCTGGATCGGTATGGTTTTTGTGGCTATTATGTTTGGCGCCTATGTGGTCAGTGGCTATGGCCTGAGCGAAATCATGATCTATCCCTCAGTATTTGCTTTTGGTCTGGTAGCCTTTGGTATGCTGGGAATGGGACCGGTAACTATTGCGGTGGACAGTTATGGACCAGTTACCGATAACGCCCAGTCCATATATGAGCTATCCCTGATTGAAACCCTTCCTGAGATAGAGCAGGAAATCAAGCAGAACTATGGTTTTAAAGCCGACTTTGAACAGGCTAAATACTATCTGGAAGCCAATGACGGCGCTGGCAATACCTTCAAAGCCACGGCCAAGCCGGTATTGATCGGAACCGCAGTGGTAGGAGCCACCACCATGATATTCTCCCTGATTCTGGTTATCCAGAGTGTCTTGGGAGTAGAACCGGAAAGTATTCTAAACCTGCTTAATCCCTATACCATTTTAGGCTTCCTATGCGGGGGAGCGATAATATACTGGTTTACTGGGGCCTCGACTCAGGCGGTTACTACCGGAGCTTACCGGGCGGTGGAGTATATCAAAGACAACATTAATCTGGATGAAGCTGCCAGCATGAAGGCTAGTACCGAAAACTCCAAAAACGTGGTAAAAATATGTACCCAATATGCTCAGAACGGGATGTTTAACATATTTATCGCCGTTTTCTCTTTTTCCCTGGCCTTTGCCTGCCTGTCTGCCCCTAAAAGCAGCGAAGCGCCAGTAGCCTTATTCGTATCTTACCTGATTTCCATAGCCGTATTCGGTTTATTCCAGGCGGTATTTATGGCTAATGCCGGCGGATGTTGGGATAATGCCAAAAAGGTAGTGGAAGTAGACCTGCAGGAGAAGGGCACTCCTTTGCATGAAGCAACTGTAGTAGGGGATACCGTTGGCGACCCCTTTAAGGATACCTCCTCAGTGGCTTTGAATCCCATAATCAAGTTTACTACCCTGTTTGGTTTGCTGGCCATGGAAATAGCCATTTCTCCCTTATTCAGGGAAATGGCACCAACTGTTGGGATAGTATTCCTGGTCATCGCCTTTTATTTCGTATGGCGCTCCTTCTTTGGCATGAGGATACCGGTGAAATAGAAAGCTATTTGCGGAATAATTCGGTGGATAATAAGTACTTAGCTAGAAATAGAATGGGTCAGGGTAAATTTGCCTGACCCATTTTCTATGGGTAGTCTGGGGAAAGTTATGGCCATGGGTAAGCCTGGGGAGGGATTTCAATTTGGCTCTAGAACCTTTATACTTCATTATAGTAGGGCGTTTGATGTCCCTCTTGGCTTTAAGCAGTAAGGGTGGTTGGGGAAGGACCGGCTTAGGTAAAGATAATAATTGCGGTTAAAAGGTACCCGGAATTTGGTAGCAGTAATGGAGGAATTAGTATGAAGAATATTATTTGTGAAACTCGGGGTCATGTTTTGCTAATAGGTTTGAACCGCCCGGAAAAAAGAAACGCAGTACTGCCTGACATGTACTACGATATGGCATCGGCCTTTGGGGAACTGGATCGAAATCCCCATCTGCGTTGCGGCTTGCTATATGCGGTGGGAGATCATTTTACCGCTGGATTGGATCTGCCCCAATGGACGGAAATTTTTAAAACCGGTACAGGCAAGGGTATGTCCCCGGATATGTTGGATCCCTATGGGCTCAATGAAGACAAACGTTGCAGCAAGCCGGTAGTGATGGCCTGTCAGGGTGTATGTTATACCTGCGGGGTGGAGATGTTATTGGCTTGTGATCTTAGAGTAGCGGCCCGGGATTTGCGTTTAGGCCAACTGGAGGTTAAACGGGGTATTTTTTCCATCGGGGGCTCCACGGTCCGTCTGCCTCAAGAGATAGGTTGGGGCAATGCCATGAAATTCTTGCTGACCGGTGAGGAGATGAGTGGTCCGGAAGCTTATCGCTTAGGTTTGGTACAGGAACTGGTAGGACCTGGGCAGCAGTTGGAACGGGCCTGGGCCATAGCCGAAAAGATTTCTAAAGCTGCTCCTTTAGGGGTTCAGGCCAGCCTGGCTTCGGCTCGTAAAGCTCGCATTTACGGTGATAAAGCCGCTATGAGTACCCTTTTGGAGGAAATAAAGCCTTTAATGGCCAGCAAAGACTCGGAAGAAGGACTGCGGGCTTTTATCGAACGCCGGGAACCCAACTTTACCGGTGAGTAGGACTGTAGAGCCACCGTCTGGAACAAGTAGCCCAGGGTATTATTATTCAAATAAGATTCAATTAAGCCAGGGTATCCTCATAACCTTTATTGGCTTTTACTCATATAAATAAGTATAGATATAATATGAGGGATAGGAAAATGAAGCAGAATTTTTTAGAACTGCCCCTGGGACCAGCCAGCCTAGATCATTTGGGCTTAAACCCGGGAGAGATAATAAGACTGGCTTGGGGCCAAAAGACGGTCAGAGTCCGCTTAGCCCAGGACGGGGAAGAGGCCCCTATATCAACTCTTTATATAAATGGAAGATTGGCCCGGGCCATGGGGGTGCCGGAGGGAATAAGGTTAAACCTGCAAAAAAAAGGAAAGGTCTGGCACCTGGGTCCTTTGGTAGGAATATTGATCGCACGTTACTGTAAAGAAAGGGGTTCTTTTGGCGCTCAGGACAATTTTTTTCGGGGGCTCTTAGCCAGTTTGGGCCGTTTAAATGGAGCCGGCTTTGTATTCTGCCCCCGGGATATTAACAGCGAACGCAAATCAATATATGGATACTACCTAAGGGGAAAAGCCGATAAAGGCTGGAAGCGCATGTATTTTCCCTTTCCAGATGTTTGCTACAATCGATACATCGATGATGGGTCAGGCCCAGGCTCCTATCAAACCATACCCCGCTTAGCCCGGCATGGAGTGAAAACTTTCAACCCTTTTATTGGCGACAAATGGGCGGTACATCGGCTTTTGATGTCCCATCAGGAGGTGGCTGGTCATTTGCCAGAGACTCGATTGCTGGATTCTGATCAAGTTTTGCTTACCATGCTAAAGAAGCACCAGGAGGTTTATCTTAAGCCGCCTGGGGGCAGTAAAGGCCGGGGCATTATGAAGGTAAGCCGCAAAAAGGGGACTTACTTGCTCAAAACCGCTACCCGTAACAGCTTCTGGTATCGTAGTGCCGGGGAGGTGGTGTCTAAAAGCAAAGCCAAGATGAATTGCTCCAGGCCTATTATCCAGCAGAGTATCCGGGCCTTAGGGAATGAACAGCATTACGACTTCCGAGCCCTGGTGCAAAAAGACCGTTTTAACCAATGGGGCTTAACCGGTATTGCTGCCCGTATTGGAGCTAACGGGCAAATTACCACTAATCTTCATGCCGGGGGGAAAGCTCAGGAGGCTTACATTGCCCTGGTTCATCGGGGATTCAGCAGAGAGCAAATCGATTTCATCACTAAGAGCCTGGAGGAATTGGCCTTAAGAATAGCAGAAATAATTGACCAAAAGACCCGGACCAGGCTACTGGGAGAACTGGGCCTGGACTTTCTGGGGGATCAAGAGGGAAAAGTATGGTTTCTGGAAGCCAATCCCAAACCGGGCCGGCGGGCCTTTAGGGATATAAGTCCTGATTTACGCCGGATAGCCGTATCCCGACCCATGGAATACGCCTGCTTTTTGGCCGGGTTTTGAGCCTTGAGAACCCTTCCCTATAAAAGGGAGCACTGGGGGGAACAGATAAAGAGGGGGCAAATCACTCAACCCCCTCTCTGCCTCTTGGCTAGTCTTTATGTTCTGGTTCCCGGATATCTAGTTTCCTTTTTTTATTACCAAAAAATCTCAGCCAATCTTGGGGAAAGATTATCTTCTTATCCGGGTCGGGATAATTTTTTTCTCGCACCCCATACCTCCTATCCAGTTCTTCCTATGGTTTAAAAGACTAACATAACTAATTTTCCCTTATTATTGCGTATTATTCCCCCATCTCAGCAGCTAACCCCAATTAAAAAATCTGCCCTATCCATCATCAATAATTGAAAAGCATCCTCTTGATTAAATGCTACATTAAAGTTCATTCTCCTAAAATTCTCCAAAAATTTTAATTCATTGGAATTACTTTCAACACTTGCTAGATAATA
>CAZPSR010000108.1:0-7220 GCA_964589135.1 uncultured Syntrophomonas sp. | reverse complement strand
TAGTTGATAATCACAGAGAAAACACCCATAGAAAAGGCTAGGTAAATGGCCTCCTTACCAAACCAGATTCCGGTCAATATAATTGGTATATAAAAGTAATGAGTATATACAATATCTGCTTTGAGGTGCAGGTTGGAATAAAATGCTGCCATCACACAAAGTATGCAAGATATTATAATAATTAATATCCTATAAAAGTTAATGTCTTGCTGTATAATATCAATCATTCTATACATATGCTTCTGCTTCATTAAACTGCCTCCGATAAAGAATGACCTTGCTTGCTATACTTTAGATTATCAAAGTTCTAACCTGCTTGGATAAAATTCTATTGTGTTTCGACTGCAAAACTCCAAGATTATGTTGTTACGGGTAGGATCCGTTACAGGCAGCCCCAAGTATTTATTGATTCAAACTTATAAACTATACCTTTTCGCAGTCAATCAATATTAAATTGTTTGTTAGCTAAATTGCCACTAACTTACTTTATTTCTATCAGCCCGTTACTCTTACCTTCTTTTCGCTTAGAGAAAATTAGTTCAATTGATCACTCAAACTTATGCTTTAAATCTCTGATAAAAGTTCCTCGGCTTTTGGCCACCAGCTTACCCTGATCATTAAACAAGCTGCTTTCTACTACTCTTATGGTATTCCCCGGATGAATCACCAAGGCCTCGCCTCTAAGCTCTCTTTGCTCAAAAGCCGGTGCCATATAGTTTATATTTAAATCCACCGTCCGGTAAACCTGACCATCAAGGCTCACTGCTGCTGCTCCCATGACGGTATCGGCTAAAAGGGCAATCATTCCCCCATGCACCCTTCCCCCGGGGGTAGAGTATTCCGGCTGCGGGCTTATCTTCATCCCAGCCTGTCCTCTCCCCAAGTAAATAAATTGAAAGCCCAAAGTCTGATGACAATTGGCTTCAGTGTAACGATCCACGATAAACTTGAAAACAGCTTCATCTAGACCTCTGTTCTCTATCTCATCTTTGTTCATTGATTAACCTCCTGTTAGTAATGGGATTATCAGGTCTATCCTGCTTATCTGTAGATGATAGTAAACTATTCTGGTAAATGTTTAACTATTAAAATTCTATAATTTGTAAGCTTTTTCTGCAAGGCTTAAGCTAGTACTATTCGCTCACTCTTGGTATAGTCTTAGGATCAGCAGCAGATTAATAAAAGTTTCCTTAATCACCAGCTCGGCTAAGCTCAATACCACTGGATTCAGTACCTCAATTGGCCATAATAGACTTATATTAATGTCATTAATAGTATTATAATAGTTTTAACGCTATTTTGGGGGGACCAATAAAGCAAAGGCTGTATTATTTTCGTCATAGTAATATATAGATTTGGGAGGTTACTGAAATGATTAATGGAAAGGTTGAAAACCGAGGAATTGATGAAGGTTTATTTACTTCATTATGCCAAGTGTGGAAGGGCAGTCCGATTCTCAAATATATAGAGGCCCAATTGACTTACCTGGGACCTGGAGAAATGGGATTAAAAGTCTGTCCCGGCCTGGAGTATACTACTGTCAAGGAAAGAGTGCACGGAGGAATCAGTGCTACCTTATTGGATACCGCTATGGGTTGGGCTATTATGTCCCTGGGTTATAGCTGTGTAACTGTAGACATGTATACCAACTATTACATTCCAACCTACCGGGATAAAGAAGTAATAGCAGAAGCTCAGGTTACTCATCTGGGCAAGAGAACCGTAGTGGCTGAAGCCAACCTGTTTAATGGTGAAGGGCAGTTGCTGGCCCAAAGCCGAGGGACTTTTTCCGTGATAGCAAGGTCTAATTAGGGGCTGGAACTACTTGGGGGCCAACACTTTGATCAGCCGGTTTGGCCCCCTATTGTCTTCTCAAGGCTTCTACTGGTGGCACTGATGATGCGCTTATGGCCGGATACACTCCAAATAGCAGGCCAGATCCTAATGCAACTACC
The DNA here is from genome assembly GCA_964589135.1 of uncultured Syntrophomonas sp. Lineage (GTDB taxonomy): Bacteria > Bacillota > Syntrophomonadia > Syntrophomonadales > Syntrophomonadaceae > JAAYJK01. The sequence goes on along the minus strand of CAZPSR010000108.1, from coordinate 5,265 downwards.
ACCGCTATTTTGATAGCTTGCAAGCTTATTGCAGTTTGAAATCCATAGTTTTCAAATATATTCAGTCCCCATATTCCTAAAACAATGCCAAATATAACTCCTAAAACACTTACATATAGTGCTTCTAATAAGAACTGGGCCATTAAGTCAGTTTGCCTGGCACCCAGGGCTCTTCTAACCCCTATTTCTGAGGTTCTTTCGGTTACTGCTACTAACATGATATTCATGATCCCCAGACCCCCTACCAATAGAGCCACGGCAGCAATACCACCCAATAATAAGGTCATAATCCGGTTAGCCTGGTCTATCTCATCTACTAGTTGATTAAGATTAGTTACCGTAATGGGATCAGCGCTAATGGTAGGTATAGTGGGCTTTTCTGGTTCTGGCACCGGTTTATCAACCATCCCCATATCAGCCACCTCTGATTCTACTGTTTCACCGGCAGCAGGAGGTTGAGGCGCATTGGGAGCACTACCCATTTCTCTTTGAAATATTCTCCCCAACTGCACCGTAGCTAATTGGGCATCCCTGCTGCTAGCCGCTTTAGCCCATATTTCTTCAACAGTCCTTTTCTCTTCTATCCTTTGGGCGGTGGTATAGGGAATTACCACTTTATTATCAACGTCATTGGCATTGCCGGCTCCCTTTTCCTCTAAAACCCCTAATATTCTGTAGCTCTGCCCGTCTAGTATGATAATTTGACCGACCGGGCTTCTACCCCCGGTTAAGTTTACCGCTAATTTATATCCTAATACAGCAACTGCCGATCTTTGTTCTACATGTAATGTAGTAAAAAAATCTCCTACTCTTAATTCATGGTCACGGATTTCAGGAAATTGATGATTTACCCCCAGGACATAAACATCACCAGTAGTTCTTCTCCAACGCATGGAGGTATCGGTACTAACCACTGGAGTAGCCATCTCCAGGCTTTCTACCCTTTGCACCAGTTCATCTGCTTTCTCTGGATGAAATTCATAACTCTGATCGTGAGCCTTTATGGCAATAACGTTAGTCCCTAGACTTTCAAATTGTTCCATTACATTCAGCCTGGCCCCTTCGCCTATTCCCATTAAGCCAACAACTGAAGCAACTCCTATGGTTACTCCTAATACCGTCAGGGCCGAACGCAAGGTGTTAGAAAACACCCCATTAGCAGCCATTTTGGCGGTAAAGCAAAAACGTACCAAAAATGCTATTATTGATGATTTATTTAGCAACTATTCTTCACCACCCTCATCCGGGGTCTTCCGGGGCATAATATTGTTGTTTTGCTCTGCCTCTTGAGTAGGTAATAAATCACTACTGCTTCCGGTAATAACCAGTTCACCTTCTTCTAGTCCACTTTTTATTTCCGCCATGCGATCATTCATCAGACCTATTTCTATCGCTACTACTTTCGGCAGGCCATTTTCATCTAATACTTCTACTTTATAGGTGCTATCTTCTTGGAATACCGCTTCTATCGGCACTAATAAAACATCTTCAGCACTACCGGCATCAATATGGGCCCGTGCTTGCATTCCGGGCCGCAATAGTTCTCCGCCTTTTACTTCTATGTAAACCATAAACTGGGTTGCGCTGCCGTCACTCCCCCAGCTAGTGTGAATGTCCCTTACTTGGCCTTCAAAAACCTCCTCAGGTAAAGCGTCCACCGTCACTTTAACCGGAGCACCCTGGGTTACATGTAATATATCAATATCATCTATGGTGGTCATCATGCCCATTTGCGATGTCTGGTAAATATTTCCAATCCATTCTCCCGCTGATACGGTGTTACCTTCTTGGCTATGAATTCCGGCTACTATTCCATCCATGGGGGATTTTACATTTAGCATTTCAACGGCTGAGATCAGCTGCCGCAAACTTGATTCCAGTTCACGTATTTTATCTAGTCTTTCGCTTATGGTATCTTCTACCTCCGAACCAGCTAAAGTTATAATTGGGTCACCTTTTTCCACCTCTGCCATTTCCTCGGCATGAACCTCAGCCACAATCCCTTCGGTATTGCTAAACACCCTTTCTTCACCAACAAATCCATCAACATGGGTTTTGTTTCTAAAAAAGTACACCTGCCCCGGTGCCCTTTCTATACCTACCTCAACTTGCATAGCCTTTTGTACCAAGCCTTTATTTTCGCCTTCTATACTAGCCTTATAAACAAAACTGGAAGCAAAATCTTCTTCATTATCTTTAAATGGTACTGGATTAGAATTTATATGTTTTATAACTCCATCTTGCAGACCCTCGAAAAAGGGAAAACGCAGCTTGACCCCTTGCCCTTTTTTCACCATGTCGTATTCGGCCATAGCCAAATCCAGGTTTATTTGATAAGTAGAAACATCTACCACCCGGGCAATAGTCTGTCCTTGAGCTACTTCATCCCCTTCTTCCAGACTCATTTCCTGTACTCGGCCTTTTATCGGTGCTGAAATAGTAACCCCTCGGGATGGATCTATACTCATAACTTCTTCCAAGGACACCCCGGTAAGATTCGCTAAATACTCTTTCTCTCTTTTTATTTGATCTCTAAGATCAGCTAAATCATCATTTAAACTAGGAGCGGTTAAAAGTACTACAGTTTGCTGTCGGGCTACTTGATCTCCTTCTTTAACTAATATTTTATCTATAATAAGTTCATTAATTTGGGTGTTTCTAAAGACATCTGAAACCCGAATACCCCCACCAGAGGAAGGATCTAATCTCCCCGTAGTATTAACCCCTACCGTTATATTTCCCTTAGTTACTTCACTTGTAGCATAAACCGGCCCTTGCACTTCTACATTCATAGGTTCCAACAGCTGTTTATATACATAAAACCCCCCACCTAATACCATTAAGACAACTATAATGACCGCTATAGTTCTCTGGTACACTTCTAGCCCTCCTCACCTGTACGAACTTGTACTTCTTCTACATAATTTATTTCTCCGTCTAACAAATGGTAAATGGTTTTCCCGCACTCAGCTATGCTTTTTTCATGGGTAACCTGGATTATGGTGATTCTTTCCTCTTCGTTCAACTGTCTGAATATGCTCATAATGTTTCCACTAGCTTTAGAATCTAAGGCTCCCGTAGGTTCGTCTGCTAATATCAATTTAGGGTTTTTAACAAAAGCCCGAGCTATGGCTACTCTTTGCTGTTCTCCACCTGAAAGCTGTGATTGTTTATGGTACATGCGGCCTTCCAGTCCAACTGCTTCTAATGCTCTTTGGGCTCTTTGTTTTCTTACATTACCAGTCACACCTTGATAAACCAGAGGAAGCTCCACATTTTCTAATGCATTTAACCCGGAAATTAAATGAAACTGTTGAAATACAAATCCCATAAACTTATTACGAATATCTGATAATGCCACATCATTTAATTTTTCTACATTTTGATCATTGATAGTGTAGCTTCCCGAGGTAGGGTTATCCAGACAACCTAATATATTCAGTAAGGTGGATTTACCCGAACCGGAAGGCCCCATTATAGAAACAAAACTTCCATCTTCTATTGATAAGCTTATTCCTTTCAAAGCGCTTACCTTAACATTGCCATCCTTATAATTTTTTTGGATATCCTGCAACTCCAACAAAGCCAAGCTGTTGCTCCTCCTTTTGGGAAAATAATAATTTGAAACTCATAATCAAATATGATATTTTAACCGACTTCTTTCACCACAATCTACATTTTACCATGTATTTACCAAAATAACTCCCAACTTTCTAAGTCGTTAGTTTTACACCCTAATTAATAATGAAAATCCATAAACCCTTGATGAGAAATTTTGGCTCAAGCCAAAAAATAAAGTTTTCCACTACATATTTATGCCGAAGCAAAAAGACCGCTATCCAGCCTGTATCAAGGGATTGCGGCCATTCTTTTATGGCTTTGCTGTAAAAGTCAGGATTTTACCATGTATTTACCAAAATAACTCGGAGTCTAACCCCGAGTTATTTTCTTCGCCTAGCCCTGTGCCGTGTCAGGCTCATGGCCAGCTTGACGTAGCGGTGCAAGAGCCCTCTACGCAATAGCGTCCACAGCTAGCCCGCAGGATGTGGATCATATAGTTATTGATGCTGGACTTGGTCTGCGCAATCAAACGGGTGACTTCGACTACCGTATCATAATCTAATCTAGATACTTCTTCCACAGCCCGGCGGGCATCGAATCCATCGAATAAGGGCAGAACCGTCCCTTTATTTTAACAGCAGGTTATACAGCACCTGCGCCATTTCTGCCCTGGTGGTTGTACTTGTCGGATTTAACTTTCCGGCATCACCTCCAATAGTTCCTGTTTTAACCAGCAGTGCCATGGCTTCTTTTGCCCATGAATCAATCTTCCCCGCATCGGAGAAGTGGTCGAGCATCTTGTCGGAATCACCCTGTGGCAGTTGCCCGATGACCTTGAGGGCGTTGTACAGCAAGGTGAACATCTCCTGCCGTGTAATCTCCTTCTCTGGTGCGAACACATTGTTTCCTATGCCTGCTGATATGCCCAATCTTTTGGCTGCGGCCAGGTAGCTGGTGTAATAAGTGCCTCCCGCATCGGAAAAATTTTCTCTCGGGTTTGCATCCGGCGCCATTTCATAGGCTTTCATCAGCATGACGATAAACTGTCCCCTGCTTAGCCTCGCTTCGGGGCTGTAATTGCCGCTGCCTGTGCCTGTGGTGATTTCCCTTGCGGCGATGAAGGACACAGCCGGAGCATACCATGCACCGCTTGCAACATCATTGAAGCTCACCTTATTGTATGCTACCGCATAGCCGCTGAAGTGAATGGTGTCGAAGATAACCATTCCTGTTGCGGGATCATAGCGTCCGTTGGGTATTGTAACCACATTGCCGCTGCCATCGATGTACCATACAACAATGCTCTCAGGATTGGCAAGCTCCGCCGCAGTCGGGGTATAGGGTATACTCACCGTTACAGGTGCGTCGGGATTGCTCCAGTCGGTCCGCTTGCCGTCAATGGACAGGGTGAGCTGTACCAGCGGCCTGTCCCCGATGGCGGCTTTCACGGCGTCTGGCAGATTGTCCTTATCTCCCTGACCGATGGCAATCTCCGCTTTGCTTCCGCTGACGCCTGATACGCCTGTCAGCATATTGGATGGGATTGTAACGCTGCCCGCATCTGTTTTGACAGTCAGTGTTCCCTGAACATCACTCGTTGACAGATCCGGCACCGGTATACCGACCGAATAAGTGTCAACGTCGGGAACCGAGGGTATCGTGATGATTGTTCCGCTCTGATCCAAGTTACGGGAGCCTGCGTCT
>CAZPSR010000107.1:0-7466 GCA_964589135.1 uncultured Syntrophomonas sp. | reverse complement strand
ATATGGAACATGCTAATATTACTTGCCGATTTGAATAATAGTGTTTTTAGGAGATCCAGCTTGATGAGGAGGTAGATAAAGCATGAAATCCACCGGCGCAGTAAGGAAAATTGATGAATTGGGCCGAATAGTAATCCCCATAGAATTACGCAGAACCATGGGAATTGACGATAAAGATTCCCTGGAGATACTCACTGATGGAGAAAAAATCGTCTTGCAGAAGTATTCGCCAGGGTGTATTTTTTGCGGCGATGTGGCTGAGGTCAAGTACTACAAAGGCAAGCACATATGTAAAAGCTGTTTTTACGAAATACAGCAGCAAGTAAGTTCATAGCTGGGAATTAATACTTTATCATACAGCTTGTTTATCTAAGGCTAGTAGCTTGCTGTAGGCGAAACTCAGTAACCCTATCATCGGTAGTAATAGGCCAGGACTTGAGTATCTTCGAGTGGCTCTTGCTGTTGGCGTTGCCCAGGGGGAGTCTGGTCCTGGGATAGTTTACCTCCCCCCGTTGACATTTGCCAACCCGAGCCTATTTCATTAATATGTCCTGGGCTTATTTTATTCTACTCCCATAAAGCTAGTTGATTATTGATACCTGGGAAAGCTGGTTGGGATCAATTTTTACCCCTAGCTTCACATAAGCCTTCTTGTTCCTCTAATTGCGGATGGAACTTGACGCTGCAACGGGTTTTAGACCCACCCCCGCATCTTTATTGCCTGGGCTACCCGATTGATCGAAATTACATAAGCAGCATCGCGCATATAGATATTATTTCTTTTAGCCAAATCATTAACGGCCCTGAAAGCAGAAGTCATTTTTAAATCCAGCTTTTCCAGCACTTCATCCTTTTCCCAGAAGAAATTGGCATTGGACTGGACCTGCTCAAAATAACTACAGGTTACTCCACCGGCATTGGCCAGGAAATCAGGAATAACAAAGATTCCCCTTTGTTTCAAGACTTCATCTGCTTCTGGAGTAGTGGGACCATTAGCTCCTTCGGCCATAATCTTTACCTTGGGACTAATTTTGCCCACTGTGTCCCTGGTTATTTGGTTTTCCAGGGCTGCTGGGATCAGAATATCCACATCCTGTTCCAACCAAGCTTGAGCCGGGTAGACTTCATAACCCAGGTCTTGGGCCATATTCTTATCAATACCACCGTAGGAATCAGTTATACCGCATAATTGCTCTATATTAAGTCCATTTTTATTTACATAGGTATAGGCTTTGCTATCATTATAATCCCAGCAGCAAGTGGAAATAACCGTACCCCCCAGCTCCTGATACAGCCTGGCCGCATACTGGGCCACATTGCCAAATCCCTGCATACCGGCTGAGGTGTTCTTTATATCAATGCCTTGGTCGTTAAGGGCTTCTCTAAGGGTATATACTACCCCATAACCAGTAGCTTCAGTTCTGCCCAGTGATCCTCCCATGCCTACCGGCTTGCCGGTAATAAACCCAGGGAAGCGTCCGCCGTGTATAGTCTCGAATTCATCCAGCATCCATAGCATATGCTGGGAATTGGTCATAACATCAGGTGCCGGCACATCGTTCCAGGGGCCCACGTTTTTGGCCACCTGCCGTACCCATCCTCGGCACAATCTTTCCTGTTCGGAATTGGTCATACTACGGGGATCACATATTATTCCGCCTTTTCCTCCCCCCAGAGGAATATCGACAACTGCACATTTCCAGGTCATCCACATAGCTAGGGCCCGAACCGTATCCGCGGTTTCATGAGGGTGAAAACGAATTCCGCCTTTAGCCGGTCCCCGGGCATCATTGTGCTGTACCCGAAAGCCCTTAAAAACCTTAGTCGTTCCATCATCCATATGCACTGGAATAAGAAAATGGTATTCTCGTATAGGCTGTCTTAAAAGTTGGCGGGTACTCTCATCTAGTTCGATCAGCTCGGCTACTTGGTCAAATTGGGCTTGCGCATGTTGATAGGGATTATAAGCCCCATTATTCATAATCCTTGTTCCTCCTCATTGTTTTATATTATACCAGGAAATAATTATAATATAGTTCCAGGTCGAATTGTGACCCTTATTGTATTCTTTACCTTTTAATTAAATTCCTTTATAACAAGGGCTTGCCAAGATTAACCAAAAGGTACTTCGATGGCCCAAAACCCCTGATCTTGGGAAGGGGAACGGTTTAGGGCAGTTTAGCCAGGCCCAAAGTATACATGTATACAATTTATACCGGGTTGGGACAGGGGGACAGGTTCCTTGTCCCCGCATCCCACCTGGCTATTGGTGGTTACTGGTGTTTAGCTTTATTGTTAGCGCGAGAAAATAAAGGTATAATAAACTGTAATTATCTAGGAAAGGAAATATGGATATGGAACTAGTATATACCGGAAAAACCAAGGATGTGTATCGATTAGAAAATGGGGACTACCTGCTGCAATTCAAGGATGATGCTACTGGAGCGGATGGAGTTTTTGATCCCGGTTCTAACACTATAGGTCTGACTATTGAAGGATCGGGCCGGGCAGGATTGCGTTTGACCCAATACTTCTTCGAGGTTCTGCAAGCTCAGGGAATTCCCACCCACTATAAAGAGGCCGATATTGAAAAGGCCACCATGACCGTTAAAGCAGCTACTCAGTTTGGCCAGGGGCTGGAAGTAATTTGCCGCTATCGGGCAGTAGGCAGTTTTTATCGTCGCTATGGTGATTATGTAGAGGAAGGTCAGCCCCTGGATGCTTTGGTGGAAGTAACTCTAAAAGATGATGCCAGGCAAGACCCACCTATTACCGAAGATGCCCTGGATATGCTGGGAATACTGAGCAAAACGGAATACCAAGAGTTAAAGGAACTGACTCGCCAGATTGCCGGTATCGTCAAGGCAGAACTGGCTAAAAAAGACATTGAACTATATGACATCAAATTCGAATTTGGACGGGTAGCAGAAGCCGGAGAAATAGTGCTGATTGATGAGATATCAGGAGGCAACATGAGAGCCTTTAAGGATGGACAACATGTTCAGCCACTGGACCTAGCCCGGCTAATGCTGGATGATTGAGTAAGAGGGGTACAGGTAGGCTGCTCCTGGAATATAATGAAGTGTGCTAAATTATGGAAAAGGAGTTGGCCGCTATGAACGAAACAAACTGGCAGGAATTATTCTTGGCTATCATAGGTCTTATTGGCTGGTGCATAATCGTACTCAAGCTAGTTGATGGCTGGGCCAACCGGCAATATAAGAATCGAATGAAGCAAATTTCGGCTGCTCAGACTCAGGAGATCAATCGCAGTATCTTAGATAGCTTGCAAAGCAACCGGGAAACAGTGGAAGACATCTACTATATGCTGGATAGAAGACTGTTGATAATGGATGCCAGGTTGGAAGTTTTGCTGGCCCATAGCCAGATGAGAAAGAATTTGGAATCTGGAGCAGGGGAAAGCAGTGCAGCAACAGGGAATTGAATACCACTGAGTCCTCATGGAATGAAAGGGGCAAGCATTGAGCCAGGCTGAGCTGGAAAAGGAATGGGTAAATAGATTTTAAGCCACAGCTCAATCCCAGGTCCCCAAGCCCAATGGCCTGGGCCCGCTTTTCCGGATTAGGATCATGCTCCCGCAAGTCGAAAGCAAAGCTGACTTTAGACATCATGGCTCTAATAGCTTCTACGGTGCCGCTATAAGCAACATAAGGGCTTTTTTAATGTATTCATGTCAGGACTAAGGATTTTATTTTCGGCTCGATTCCTACTCAAGCTCTTTAGATATGAGTAAGACGGGCCATTTACATAAAGCAGGCAATAGGAAAACATTCACATACCCTCAACAGGGCGATAATAAGTGATAAAATATAAATATTATGTCATAAGACAATTTAGGTCTGAACTGATTTAGGTTAAGGGAGGAATAAGCATGTTGATGCCTTTGGCCCGGGGAATATCAGTCCTTATGCCAGATGCACCCAAGTTTTATCCTTATTGTATATGCATGTACATAGCAGGGGAGCAAAGGGCAATTATTGATTTTGGAGCTGGTAAGAGGGCTTTTGAAGAAATCGATAAAAAATCTATAGAGATTGGTTTCTTAACCCATAATCATCCCGACCACACCCATAGTACCGTTTTATTTGAAAATACCCATATGTTTGCGGCCCAGGAAGAGAAGTGTTCATACCAAAGCGAAGATAAATACCTAGACTTAAGGGGATTTAGGTTTTGGAAAGTGTTTATGCCGGGTAAGCCTATACCTGAAACAGTGGATACGTCAGTGCGAAATCCAGACATCCCGGTGGAGCCGGGCTTCATCAAAGTAAAACTGGCTGGAACCATTGCTGATGGCCAACAAATTGAATTAGGGCGGGGAATACGTTTGACTGCGGTACACCTGCCCGGACATTGTATTGGCCATTATGGATTTTATTTTGAAAAAGAAGGGATATTTTTTGGCGGAGACATAGATACCACCCGGGCTGGGCCCTGGTATGGGGATGGTTGTTCCAATGTAGGGCAGTTTATAAATTCGATTGAGCGCATCAAGGAGATTAATCCCGGCACTTATGCTTCTTCTCATCGTCGGCCCTTGACTGAAAATATTATCCCCAGTCTTAATTCCTATCTGCAGATTTTGCTGAATCGGGAAAATCAGATTTATGATTTGTTAAAGCAACCCCATAGTATAGAACAGCTGGCCCTTTATCACCTGGCTTTTAAGCAGAATTTATTCGACATGGAGGAATTCTGGGAAATGATGTACGCTCACCATCATGTGCAACATTTACTAGAAATTGGAGCAGTGGTAGAAGTGGAGCCAGGTATTTTCCAACAGGCCTAGGGTATAAAAAAACCCCCGGAGCGAACTTGCGCCCCGGGGGTTTTACTGATATCCACAGTAAAAATGCATAATTCCATGGTACTGCCGAAAAGTTTAAGAGCTATATTAGGAACAATTTTTACAATATCTTATTCGTTCTGGTCCAGATTTTCTGTTCTTTGGCTGCTTTTACCAAATCATCCCGGAAGTCTGGATGGGCGATATTAATTAACATTTCCGCCCGGTCATAAACCGGTTTACCCATCATATTAGCAACCCCATATTCGGTTACTATATTGGAAACCGTGCCTCTAGTACAGGTGACAATAGTACCTGGACTAAAATAAGGAACGATCCGGGAAACCCTTTCTCCCTTATGCATGGTGGTAGAATTCATGCATATATAAGCAGCCCCGCCTTTGGACCATTCCGCCCCCAGAGTGAATTCCAGCTGACCGCCAGTTCCGGAAATCTGTTTAAATCCTTCCGATTCTGAGCTTACCTGGCCATAAAGATCTACTGCTACCGCATTGTTTATAGCTATCTGATTATCATTCATAGCAATCCGGTGCGGCATATTGACCAAATCTACCGGGTAAGCGGCACAAGCTGGATTGTGGTCAATAAAATCATATAGTCTCTGGGAACCTACGGCAAAGGTATAGGTCATCCGACCTTTGTCCATAACCTTTCTATTACCGGTTATCTTTCCTTGTTCATATAAATCCACGAAACTATCTGCCATCATTTCTGAATGGATCCCCAGATCCTTCAGATCGCTGTCAGCAATTAATTTGGCTATAATACTGGGCAGACTTCCGATACCGAATTGCAGGCAATCTCCATCTTTAAGTCTTTCCACTATGAACTGGGCAATCTTCTTCTCTTCTTCCGAGGCTTCAAATTCGGAAGGGATGACAAATAATGGCTCGGTGTTTTCTACGATAGCATCAATCTGGGAGACATGAATGCAATGCTGTTCTCCCCCCAGGGCCACGGGAGCTTTCTCATTTACTTCCACGATTATGTGTTTAGCCATTTCACATAAGGCCATGGTCTCTGAACAGGTGGTACTAAAGTTAAAATAGCCGAATTTGTCCATTGGGGTGACCTGGGTCATAAATACATCAGCAGGTCTGGACCAAGCCCTTCTGGCAATAAAGGGAGTGAAGCCAAAGTTGCTGGCCACGTAGTAGCATAAACCTTTTTCGGCCAGGGCCCGATCAAAAGGACTGAAATACCCGGAATGATAGAAAAAAGTTTCCTGTTTGGGGTCGGCTAGAACCGTCTGGGGTACATAAAGCTGCATAACCCCTTTAAGCTGGATATCCTTCAACTCCCCGGCTCTTTTTGCCAACGCCGCATCCAATGCTTTGGGACTCATGGCAAAATGATTGTAATTTACCTGATCCCCCGATTTGACAACCTTCACTGCTTCTTCTGGAGTGCGCAATTTGCTTTTGTACATGTTTAAATAGGTACTCATTCGTCATCCATTCCTTTCTCATATCTAATGATTTACTACCCAGGGCTGGCTGGAAAGATTGCTAAGATTACCGTAATATACCGATTGATTAGATCGGCATATAATTGGGTATGACATTTAATTTGCAAGAACAATGCCAGGAAAGGCCCGAAATTAATTATTTCTGGTAAAGGGGTAATAGCCGACAAAACAATGAAACGGGATTGCCTGACCTCTGAGTTATGGTCAAACCGTGGTTCTCTTAAGGTAAAAAGGCGCCTCATTATTGTACATTTTGTGTATAATACCTGGACACCATACCGTATTTGTTCCGGAAAATTAAGTAATTACATAGGTTGGGACAATGTTGACAGGGGTCTTGTGGTATAATTAATGAAAAATATTACGCATCGAGGTGTTGTCTTTTGTTTAATTATAACGACGCCCCAATTGACATGAAAGAGTCATGGTTTAGTTTTATTAACGATGGAACAGTAACAAAAGACGCCATAAGGCCGGAAATATTGAGATCCTGGCAAAGATGCCAGAACTTGATAGAACCCCTTGCAGAAGGAAAGTCCTATCTATCCCAGGATCATCTATTGCTGCGGCAGAGCCAGAATATTGAGATGATAAAAATAGCCTGGCCGATTATGAAGGAGTTAGGATCAGTGGTGGATAAAAGCATAGTGCTTTTATCTGATGCCGAAGGCTTTGTTTTGGAAGTAGTGGGCAATAATGAATTACTGCCGGTAGGTATTTGCTGCCAGGAAAGCATGGTTGGGACCAATTGTATAGGCACCGTTTTGATCGAAGGCAAATCTATGGAAATAAGGACCTTTGAACACTTTAGGCGTTGTCTCCATTTTTATAACAGTGTTGGGGTGCCCATCAAAGCGGATTCCCGTATTATTGGGGTACTGTGTTTGATGAATGCTTTTAATGATTTATCTCCCGAGATTATTCAATTAGTAAAATATGCTGCCACCACCATAGGGATGGGGGTAACTAAAAAGACCGAAATAGACTCAATTCTGGATTGTGTTCAATACGGTCTTTTTGTAGTAAATGGCCGGGGAAGCATAATAAACATTAACTACAAATCCCAGGAATTGCTAGGGGTAGATAGAAACGAAGTCATAGCCAAATCTATCGGAAACTATATTCCTGACTATCAAGACCTGCTTAAAATCCTCCTAGATGACCAAGAAG
>CAZPSR010000106.1:0-7528 GCA_964589135.1 uncultured Syntrophomonas sp. | reverse complement strand
AGCCATTACTGGAACCAATCCAAAAATACTGGCCGCTATGTTCAAGAATTCGATTCTGAACTCCAGCAATTTAATTGCCATTTGTTTTTGTCTGGCCGGTATTTTCTTAAGCATTATGGGAAAATGGTCAGTCAGATTAGCTACTGCAAGTGATGCCAAATATACCAAAACCAGCTAAGAGCAGGTCTAGAGATCGCTGGCAAAATCCGCTTGCACTATTGGGCTAAATACCATTTGGGCAACTTTTTGCCCGGGAGATAAACGGACTGGTTTGTCGCTGACGTTTAACAGCAATAGATGCAGTTCTGCTGTATGGTCGGAGTCCACTGTGCCAGGAGCATTTGCTATCACAATACCCTTACGGGCCATACCGGCCCTACTTCTGATCTGGGCTTCATAGCCAACTGGTATTTTCACTGCAAAGCCAACTGGAATGTTTTTTACCTCATGGGGATACAAAACTATATCACCCCGCAAGGGCAGAGCTATATCGCACCCAGCAGCATGGGCTGTTTCATATTCCGGCAATTGGGCCCCGGCTTCTAATTGCCGGAACTCCACCTTAATCTTCTCCATATTACGCCTGCCTCCTTTATAGCTAAGCAGTATCTTCTTTAATCAGGGTATTGGCATTATTTAGGCCATATGACTAATTGAATCTTCATCTAAAACTTCTTCAAAAACAGCCAACAATACCGGATCAAACAAACTGCCACAATGACGTTTCATTTCCTCCCGGGCTTCCATCCAAGACAAGTTTCTCCGATAGGGGCGATTGGAGGTCATGGCATCAAAAGAATCAACTATTCTAATTATTCTGGAAATCAGCGGTATATCATCCCCAGATAATCCATCAGGATAGCCTGAGCCATCATAGTTCTCATGATGGTGCCGTATTAGAGAAACTATGGGTTTTAATTGGGCCAAAGGTTTAACCATATCGCTTCCCCATACGGGATGCTGTTTTATTATCGACCACTCGTCCTGGTTCAGGCTGGATGCCTTGTTTAAAATGTCCCTGTCTATATCTATTTTGCCTATATCATGTAAAAAGGATGCATAATCCAGTAGCCGAACATCTTCTTCACTCAAAGCTATTTTTTCCGCTATTTTATGCGAATAGTAGGTTACCCGCTCGGAATGGCCATAGGTATAGCGATCCTTAGCGTTTATCACCGAAACCAGAGTGCGAATGGAATCTAACGCCTCTCTTTCATCACCGCTAATTTCAATATTATCAAAAACGGAAAAATATAATGCTATATTTTGCTGACCCAGGCTTCTGGCCTGGTTCAAGGCCTGTTCCGCATAAGCCTGAAGTTCCTTGCTATTACTGGCATGCTGAGGATAAAGAGCTATGCCGCAGGATACGGTTATTTTGCCTTCGGGTTGATACTTTTCTCCATAGAAGTGATATTCATTTATTCTAGTAATAAGCTTTTGGCCCACCTCTACCACTTTCTCCTCCTGGTATCCCTTGAGTAAGATCACAAATTGCCCTGCAGCATAGCGGGCCGCAAAAGCATTTTCCAGCTTTATCTCATTTATAAAACCAGCTATTGTTTGCAGCAAATTGTCTCCCATTTGGTGACCAAAACTATCGTTGTAATACTTAAAGAAATTTATATCCACCAACATCAAAGCCAAAGGTTTGGCAGGGTCGGGATTTTGGAAATACTCCTGGAGATGATCCTGATAATACCGATGACTGAACAATCCGGTCAGCATATCCGTTTGAGCCAACTCCAATAAATACCTGCGATGTGCCTTTTCTGAATCGGTCTGGGAGCCAATGAACCAGCCTATTACCAGAATAATAGTGAGATATATGAGCTGGGATTCCAAAATATGGTATTCAAAAGCACCCTGCTCCAAATAACTGAAAAACAACACAATCATCCCGCATAACCCGGCCATACCAATTCCCAATAATTGACCGCCTATAGAGGCAGCTATTATGACTGGCAGCAAGAGCATTATTTCCGGATAAGCTATATTGCTATGGTGGCTCAAGTAAATAATAATTATGGCAATGGCCAAGGGGTATCCCACAAAAGAAATGTGTACCCAGTTAACCGCCTTTTCCTCCACCCGGTAGTAAAAGTTCCGATTATAAACATTTACCAATCCAAAAGAAACCAGGCAAATGCCTAAATACAATACAGCCCCATGATTTATAAAGGGAAATACATGTCTCACAAAAAGGTTGTGACTAATAACTAAGGCAAACAGCATAATAAATACGCACAACATATGCAATGTAGTAACATTTTCAAATAAATCCCGTTTCCTTTTTTCTTCATGTTTGATGAAACTCAAAAACTATTCACCTCGGATTTTCCAAATTACTTTACCCAATAAGGGGGGTGACCCCCCCCTATTGTTCGCGGTGTTTACTTGCGCAATGAATCTGGTACCTCTGGTTGATAGTGTCCGAAGAAGCAAGCCGATGCTGAAGCTACATTAGCAACAAATATTAGAGCTACAACCGCTATTCCGAGGAAGGAATAAAAAACTTTTTTCATCTGTTTCACCTCCTGCCTATAGAATTATGCTGGTTGTCCAACATTCGCCATAAAGTATGAGCCAGACCAGTCAGATTAAAACTAACCCATAGTATGGTCAAGGCCACACAGAATTGAAAGCTACGTTGATAGCCGTACTGAATTGAAATTACTTCCAATATCAAGATCACAACTATCAGGCTTGTAATCACCAAATATGAATATTTTCGGAGCCTTTTCCTGCGAATTGGGGAGACAATGGGGGCTTGAACTGAATCCACCGGAGCGTAACGATATATGGCATATAATCCAATGATAGCCGCAACCAGGACTATTATCCAACTGTAGGTATCAGGACCTGTTGCCAAACAGCTTCCTAAATAGGCCAGGGCCGGATATATTATCATGGTTGCTCCCGCACATATCCACGGACTTCGAGAATGTGCACCTCCTGCCGTATGACGGTAAAGAGTAGCCACCAGAATACACACTAAAGTACCTGGCAGTACCCCTATCAATAAACCAACCAGGGAAGTAAGAAGTAAATTCAGCATATTTACAGTTATGGTCTCCATAGCATAAGCCAACTCAAGGGCCTTTTCCTGGGGTAGGTTATTTTCCCTAAGCAGGTAAAATGCCAATCGCTGGTAGACATTGCTTGCCATATGTATCCTCCAACTAATCCCCAGGATTTGCTGGGTTGCTGGGTTGCTTGTTTACTTTCTTCTTCCAGCTATTCTGGGGCTTTAGTATCTGTTGCAGAAATACTGCTAAAATATTCATCAGTATCCCTTGCATATAGCCCATCATCATCCACACCCGGCTGCTTTCCACGACATCCTGGGTGTGAAGGAGCTTTAGATTAATAAAGATCTGGTTTAATGAATACTCCATGATGGATAGACAAAAAAAACTGGCAAAAACCGATATAAAAACTGTTGTCTTAGGCGCGTCAGTCATTAGGGTAATATAAGCGAATATTATAACAATGCTGGCCAGCATATGAATTCCAAAAACAATGGGCAGAGACCTAATACCCACTACCACAACAGCTACTAAAAAAGCTACCACTATAGTTGTTCCCCAGCTGATCTTAACCCGGGAAAAAACCAGGGTTAACGCTATCGCTCCCAGGGCCTCCAAAATCCCCTGTCCATAAACAAGGAGTATTTCCATTGAACTTCCCCTTTCAGCAGACTAAAAGTGCTATTTAGCAAATTCGACATCTATGCTTAATACCCTGCAAATATTAGCAAATTTTCTATCAATTTCAATAGTATGGAATATAATTTAGGTAGCTTAATACCATATCTATCAGCCGGGAGAGGACCAGCTACTTGGTGGTAGAGTTTGGGTTAGTGAATTGGAATTAATTAAAGAATATCAACCACTGGGCAAGGGAATAAGTCCCAAAACGGGCACACGCAGAATCTAGCAGGTCTTCAGAAAAAAT
The DNA here is from genome assembly GCA_964589135.1 of uncultured Syntrophomonas sp. Classification (GTDB taxonomy): domain Bacteria; phylum Bacillota; class Syntrophomonadia; order Syntrophomonadales; family Syntrophomonadaceae; genus JAAYJK01. The sequence goes on along the minus strand of CAZPSR010000106.1, from coordinate 3,571 downwards.
TAAGGGAGGCTTCAACCTCCCAATTTTTCTATGGTGCGGCAGAAGGGACTCGAACCCCCACCACCTTAACGGGACTAGAACCTGAATCTAGCGCGTCTGCCAATTCCGCCACTGCCGCACAAGTTATAATTTGTTTTCAACAAAGTTGATTATATTATATAAACCTGGCTATTGTCAAGCTATATTGATCTCCTGGCCAGTACCAGACATTTAAGCACCTGGACTTGGAATTAATTAAAAGCCCTTACTATGAAGAAAAGTACTTCCCCTGCCAGGTCTCTCTCTCTTCTAAACGCTGATCAATCAGATTCAGGACCTCCCACTTGTTCAGACTCCACTGAGGGCCAATCAGTAAATTACGCGGACTGTCTCCGGTGAGACGATGAATTACCACCTGGGGTGGCAGTATCTCCAACAAGTCTATAAGCAGGTCCACATACTCCAGGGGTTCAAGAAAAGGAAAAGGATTATCCTGGTAGCTGTGAGCCAGTTGGGTTCCCCGCATCAGATGCAGGAGATGGACCTTTATCCCCTGTATATCCAGTTGAGCTACAGCTCTTCCGGTATTCTGCATATCCTCCCTGCTTTCTCCCGGCAACCCCAGTATAATATGGGCACAAGTCTCAATATCCCTGGCTCTTAGCCGACTAAGAGCATTTTTAAAGTCAGTGAAACTGTAGTGCATATTCATGGCTTGAGCAGTACTAGCATGGATGGTCTGCAGGCCCAATTCAACCCACAGATAGGTTTTGCGGCTGATTTCGGCTATTAGTTCAACAATGGACTCGGATAAACAATCAGGGCGGGTAGCTATCGCCAACCCTACTACTCCGGGCTGCTGCAAAGCCAGATTATATAAGCCTTCCAGCTGTTCCACCGGAGCATAAGTATTGGTAAAGGCCTGATAGTAAGCTATATACTTGCCTTGAGCCCATTTCCGATGCATGATCTGTCTTTGCTGATCGAATTGTTCTTCTATTTTTTTCTGGCGATCCCCGGCAAAATCTCCTGAGCCTCTCAGGCTACAGAAAAAACATCCCCTAACGGATTTGCTGCCATCCCGGTTGGGACAGCTAAATCCTCCATCAAGGGATATCTTAAATACCTTCTGGCCAAATTTTTGCCGCAAATGATGATTCAGACTATGATAACGTTTGCCGGTCCACTGGGGAATCTGCATATTGTCTTGCAACTGTTGCCACATCCAGTCTTTTATTGTAGATTTAAAGTTATTAAACCAAGCCAACTTACTCTATAATAAGAAAAGGTTAGAATGGAGGCATGGCATCTTGTTTAAAAAAGAGTACGTTTATGTGAGTTTAATTATAATACTGGTGATAGCGATAACTGGGTTTATAGCCAGTCAGAGCCCTGAAATTGACACCGTATACCCTGAACAACGGCTGCAGCTTCAGCCTCAGGACTTGGCCATTAATACTGGCAACGGCCAGCTAATAGTTGGCAGTACTACCTGGGAAGAAGCCTCTACTATTTTCCCGCAAGGTGAACACTTAGGGCGCTCTACTATCTATCACCCGGAAAATGTCCCAATTTATCTCACCTTTGCGGAGGATGAAGACATTTTAATTGCGGTTCATATATTTGGAGAAGGCCTTTCTACCGGTCGTAATATTTCCCTGTCCGAATCCCCCAGGCAGGTGGTAGAGCAATATGGCCCCAACTTTGTACGTATCAGTATCAAAAATACCGGAACTCAGGACTATGATATGCTCTATGGGGAAAAAGATGATGAAACTATAATTTTCCAGGTTCGTCAGGACCGTTTGAGTAAAATAATCGTTCAGCATCAGCTGGAAAATGGTCCTAAACCCTAATTACAAACATTATTACATAAAATATGACCATAAATACCAAGCCGATGGGTACACCATAGGTGGCCCATTCTTTGCTGCCAATTCTCAATTTGGAAGCTGTAATGATGTTGGGTATATTGCCTGGAATCAGCATACCGCCGCTGATTATCAGTCCCATCAGAATGGCCTCAACAATCAGGGGATCAGCCATCATAGCCGGGCTTAGTTCAGCTGCGGCCAGGGTAGCATTATCCAATACTGCCGATATCATATTGACCCAGTACAGCAATTGAGGACTCAGACCCAAAATATATTTCTCGATTAATGGCTCAAAACCTTCTCCTAAAAACACCAGAGCCATAACAAAGAGATACACCTTTACCGCCCTGAGGATAACTCCCTTCCAGGTTTCGACCTCAATTTCTTCCTCATCCAAAAGCGATTCAGGTCCTTCCCCTTCTTCGCCGCTGGGGGTCATCTCGCACTCTGCTTGATTAGATCCAGCCACTCGGGAGACATAGATTCCGGCCAGAAGCGAAAAGACTACCACCGCCGGTATAATATACTGGCCTATAAGCCTGATCAAAAACATAAAATCCTGATTTAATTTAGATATGGTTATAGTTGCTAGAGGTTCACCGATGGGAGTAAGGGCTGCTCCCAAGCCAATAGAATAACAGGATAGGATACAAATCACTATCTTATGTTTTCGCTCCAAGGGCAGCTGGGCAATTATTTCTACCAGTACTATTGAAGCTACTATGGCGGTGATTATGCTGGAGGCGAAGCCCAGTAGCATAACTACCAGCAGTACTACCAGGGCTAAAGGAAACTTAACACATACCTTGCCCATAAAATGCCCAAAAGGTTCACGCAGAAGAAAGAATAGAGTTCCGGCCAGAAGTACTGCTCCGGCAATCATGACCGGTTCCACCAAGGCTTCCTGGATCAGTTCCAGGTTCATCTTGCTGGAAATGACAGCCGCCCCTATACCCATAATAAATAAAAACAACTCCAGGTTCTCTTCTACTTTACGAAACAGAAACGGTAAGGATAAGACTAAGACCAGTATTACGATGAGTCCTGTTATAAGCACTATATCTCCTCCTAATCCGGCATTATTCCAGCATGGGATATATACCATAAATCTAATTATAGACTTTACGCTAAAGGTTGAAAAAATTCAAGTTAAAGCAAATATTTTCAAAACAGTAAAGCCCCCAAATATTGGGGGCTTTAGTAAGAGCCTGGTTTAGCCAGGATTTTCTACCCTTCTTCACTAACTTTAAGTAGACAAACCAAAGAGAAAGCTATAATTTACTCCATGGCCTGAAAGAGATTAACCATTTCCAGCCCGGTCATGGCCGCATCAGAACCCTTGTTACCAGCTTTGGTGCCAGCCCTTTCAATGGCCTGTTCAATAGTATCAGTGGTTAGAACCCCATAAATAACTGGTATCCCGGTGTTTAAACCAACCTGAGCAACTCCCTTGGTAACTTCAGCAGCCACATATTCAAAGTGGGGGGTGGCTCCTCTGATAACTGTCCCCAAACAGATCACTGAATCATAACCCTTCTTACTCATCCTCTGGGCTGCTAGAGGTATTTCAAATGCTCCCGGTACCCAGGCCACCTCAATATTGCTTTCTTCTACCCCATGTCTTAAGAGAGTATCCAAACATCCTGATAACAGCTTATTGGTGATAAATTCATTAAACCTGGAAACCACAATACCGAATTTTAAATTTTCTCCGATTA
>CAZPSR010000105.1:0-7702 GCA_964589135.1 uncultured Syntrophomonas sp. | reverse complement strand
GCGTTGGTCTTGTGAAAATGCATTGGCCACAGTTGAAATCATCAAGCAGATGAGACCTAAGTATTTGGCAGGCATGACGCTTACCCCGGTTACAGGTACTGTTTTGTATAAACAGGTTCAGCGGGGAGAGTTCCAGGTCCTGGATGCCTTTGAGACCCTGGAAGAGATGAAAATAATATTTGAAAATATCACAGTAGATAACTTAAAATTCGTGGGAGCCCATGCCTCCAATTATCTGCCCATACAGGGCACTCTGCCCCGGGATAAACAAAAGATGGTAGATACGGTAGAAATGGTATTGAGGAACCGTGATCACAGCTATCTCAGAGCAGAGAGCATGCGGGGTTTGTAGACCTGCTTTATTACGCTTAAGTTTATACTCCCTTGTGTTCCCTAATCATGGTGGTTGATAAGTTGGTGCCTGCCCCCCTGGTTTTAACTTGCCTTTCTACCGGTTTGGGGCCTAAGCAGGCCCAGGGCTTTGGCTAATTCCATTACCACCACGGGGACCAAAGCCAATCCTATTGCCAGCAGATAGGAGCCAAAAGATAACCTGACCATACCGAAGGCGGCGGTTGCGTCCGGGATGGCAAGTATCATAATTATCAGGGTTATGGAGACCAAGGCCGCAATATTGAGATATTTATTGGAAAAGAACCCTATTGAGAACAGGGAGTGTTCGGAACGCATGTTAAAAGCATGAAACACCTGGGATAAAGCCAAGACCACAAAAGCCATAGTGCGTCCGGCCTGGATATCCCCGCTGCCCTGCCATATTATAAAGAATCCGCTCAGGGTCAATAGGGCAAAAAGTCCTCCAAGGGCTATAACCCGTACCCCCATGCCTTGAGCAAATATACTTTCATTTCTGGGCTTGGGTTTCCGCTCCATGATATCATCTGCCCCCGGTTCCAGACCCAGGGCCACAGCCGGCAGGCTGTCAGTGATCAGGTTGATCCATAGCAGCTGTACGGCCAGCAAGGGTGATACCTGCCATAAGGTCATGGCCATGAATACGGTAAGGACCTCGCCGATGTTGGTGCCTAAGAGGAAGCCCACCGTTCTTTTAATATTATCATAGATCGAGCGGCCTTCTTTTACTGCCTCAACAATGGTAGCGAAGTTATCATCAGTCAATACCATTTCTGAGGCCCCCCGAGCTACGTCAGTACCAGTGATACCCATAGCGCAACCAATATCGGCTGCTTTCAGGGCTGGGGCATCATTGACCCCATCGCCGGTCATGGACACCACCTCTCCCCGCTGCTGCCAGGCTCGGACAATACGGATTTTGTCCTCTGGGGCCACCCGGGCATAAACCGAAATATCCTGCACCCGCTTATCCAGTTCTTCCTGGCTCATCTTAGCCAGTTCTTGGCCGGTAATGGCCTGGTCCCCTGGGAGCAAGATACCCAGTTCACCGGCAATAGCCGAAGCGGTAACCAGATGATCACCGGTAATCATCACCGGTTTAATGCCAGCCCGGCGACATACTGCTACTGCAGCCTGGGCTTCTGGCCGGGGCGGGTCGATCATAGCCACCAAGCCCATAAAGGTAAGATCGATCTCCAGTTCCTGGCTCTGGGGATCATGGGGCAGCACCGGGATTTCTTTATAGGCCAGGCCCAGCACCCTTAAGGCCTTTTGGCTGAATTCATCGCAATACTTTCGGGCGGTTTCTATATCACCAGCCTTACATCTATCTGCCAAGACATCGAAAGCCCCCTTGACAATAACCATGTTTTTCCCCTCTATGGCATTAACCGTTGTCATCAGTTTGCGCTGCGAGTCAAAGGGTAATTGGGCCAGACGGGGATACTTGAGATTTAACTCCTCCCGGTCCAGGCCGTTTTTCCGGGCTGCTGCAACAATGGAAGTCTCGGTAGGATCACCGATATGAATCTCCTTACCCTCAAGCTCCTCTACTACACCGTCAGAACACAAGGTGGCATACTCTAGCACTTTTATGACGGGGGGAGAGTTGTGGCTTTGAATATCTTCAACCAGACCAGGATCGCCAGCATAGACCTTTACCAGGGTCATCTGATTCTTAGTCAGGGTGCCGGTTTTATCCGAGCATATTACCGAAGCACTGCCCAGAGTCTCCACCGCCGACAATTTGCGGATAATTGCATTGCGTCGGGCCATGCGCTGTACCCCCATGGCCAAAACAATGGTGACAATGGCGGGAAGGCCTTCAGGAATGGCGGAAACCGCTAAGGCTACTGCTATCATAAAGATTTCCATCAGCTTCATACCAGAGGCTAATCCAATAAAGAAAATAACCGCACAGACTCCCAGGGCCAAGAACCCTAGGTATTTTCCCAATAAGTGCAATTTTTGCTGCAAGGGAGTGGGCCCCTCCGGTTCTGATTCCAGTAAGCCAGCGATTTTCCCCATTTCAGTAATCATGCCGGTGGCGGTAACCACTGCCCTGGCTGTTCCATAGCTAACACTGCAGCCAGAATAAACCATGTTAGAGCGATCGCCTAAGGGGGCATTAGCAGCCACCTTAGCCTGGGCATCTTTCTCACTAGGAACCGACTCTCCGGTCAATACCGCTTCCTCCACCTTAAGACTGGATTCCTCAATAATTCTGGCATCTGCTGGTATATAGTCCCCAGCTTCCAGCTTGATAATATCCCCCGGAACCAGTTCGGCAGCTAAAACCACAGATTCTCGTCCTTCCCGTATCACCCGGGCCTGGGGAGAAGACATTTCCTGCAGTGCTTCTAGGGCCTGCTCAGCCTTGCCCTCCTGCACTACTCCCATAACCGCATTGATGGCCACTATCAATATGATAAGTATGGGCTCAATAAAATCTTGACCTTCATAAAAAGCCACCATAAAAGAAATCAAAGCCGCTATAATCAGTATGATTATCATTACATCTTTAAACTGTTCCAGGAAGCGCTGCCAGATGGTCTTCTTCCGCTTAGCCTGCAGCTGGTTGGGACCGTAGTGGTTTAGGCGCTTGGCTACCTCAGCGCTGCTTAACCCCTTATCCGGATCTGAGGGTAATTGCTCTAGAACCTGCTGAATAGATATATTGTGTCCCTGCAAAATATGGCTCCTCTCTGGCCGCCTGTTCACTAACCCGGCCATGAATATTTTCCCCCTAATCTCTTCTGGGCATCCTCAACACCTGCCAAAGCCGACTTCCCCATAAATACCCAGACCTTTCTTTATATGCTTTTACCATAGGGATGGTGTTCTCTCAGGGGAGATAAATGGTGCAGCAAGAAAATCCCCGATAAGCATCCCAAACCTGAACAGGTTCCAGTGCTATCATAATAATCCTGCTATCTATAAAGGCTCTTATTTACTATAGATTTACCCTGACCTTAATGCCCAGTAAATATTCTGCGATCTGTTGCGCCTCAGGTCTAGCCATAGTTTCCCATGCAGACCAAAAGATCCCATCCTTTGGCAAGCCTAAAGAAAGTAGTTCTTCAGCCCAGATTGGGATACTTAATCTAAAAAAATGATATCACAAATAATGCCGGAAATCTAAAGAGGAACTTTTATTAAGAATGCAGATGACTGGTAAATGAGGCAAAACTAAAATTATATGAAAAGATCTTTTGAAATATTCCGGAAAAGCTATATTTATTATGCATACAAAAATTACTGTGCTAAACTATTTATATAAAAGGGTTAAAGGAGCAGATGTATGATTAAAAAAGTCAATAAAAACCTATTCCGTATGGAAATACCGTTACCCCGAAATCCCCTAAAGGCTCTGAATTCATATTTTATACGGGGGCCTCAGAGGAATCTATTGATAGATACCGGTTTCAATCAGGCTGAATGCCAGGAAGCCATGGACCGGGCCCTTGAGGAAATGGATATTGATATGGATAATACGGATATTTTTATAACCCACATACATTCCGACCATTCTGGCTTAGCCGGATATCTAGCTCGACCCGGGACCAGGGTATATACCGGGGAGTATACCAAGGATGGTTTGTGCAATCCCGACAGTATGTCCTATTTTGGTGATATGGTTAAGCAAAGTGGTCTTTTGGAGATGGGGCTTACTACTGATTTATCCATTCATCCGGGTTATAGGTTTAGAACCATGCCGGTTAACAATGTTACCGTGGTTAGGGATGGTGATACCCTAACAGTAGGGGATTATTCCCTGCAGTGCATTAATACCACTGGCCACGCCCCCGATCACATATGTCTTTACGAGCCAAAACAGAAATTATTGTTTAGTGGAGATCATATACTAGGTAAGATTACCCCCAATAATACCATCTGGGGTGTTCCCTGGCAGAATCCAATCGATTATTTGGCCGAATACTTCAATAGTCTGGACAAAATTAATGAACTGGATATTGAACTCACTCTGCCCAGTCACCGGGGAGTTATAAAGGACTGCTACCAGAGGATTGAAGAGCTCAAGAGGCATCATCATAATCGTCTGCAAAATATTCTGGACATTCTGGGTAACGACTCAATGACCGGAGCCCAGGTAGCCAGTAAAATGAAGTGGGATATCGATATTAAAACCTGGGACCAATTCCCCCTGGCTCAAAAACTGTTTGCCTCCGGAGAAGCTCTTTCCCACTTGAACCACCTGCTCTTTAAAGGGATAGTAACTAACCGCCTGCAAGACGGAGTGGTTTATTACCAGAAAGCATAGTTAACCCTGGGGCCTGGCCCCCCTGTTAACTTAACAGACAAACTCAGGAGAGGACCATTAATTATGGGGGAAAAGACTGGTTTAGGGAATATATTGGCTGAGCTCAATGTATTTACTGCGGAACAGTTGAATGAGGCTCTGGCAGAGCAAAAGCAAAGCGGGGAAAAGCTGGGGCGTATCCTGGTTAACCGGGGAATAGTCAGCGAGCTGCAGTTAATTATGGCCCTGGAACATACCCTGGGGATTCCTCATGTACAGTTGAGCAAGGTTAATATAGACCCGGAAGCGGTAAAATTAGTCAGTCCCAAAATGATCCGCCAGTTTAAGGTTTTACCCATTTCCTACACTAACACTACTTTAACCTTGGCTATCGTTGATCCTATGGACCAGCAGGCTATGGCTGATGTCCGTATGGCTACCGGCTTGGACATTATACCGGTTTTGGCTGGGGATAAGGATATGGATATAGCCATCCGGCAGTATCTGGCTTTCCGGGTGGATCCCAAGCTGGAAAAGATACTGGACGAATTAGGGCAGGAGAGTAAGAAGGAAGCTGCGGAAAGAATACAAGCCCTGGTTCGGGGCGATGATGATGCACCTATTATTCGCATGGTTAACTCCATTTTAACTCAGGCTGTTAATGGCCGAGCCAGTGATATCCATATTGAGCCCCAGGAACATCATGTGCGAATCCGCTTTAGAATTGATGGCGAACTTTTTGAGGTTTTATCCCTGCCCAAAAAGGTTCAGGCTGCCATCATCTCACGCTTAAAGATTATGTCCAACCTGGATATTGCAGAAAAGAGGGTTTCCCAGGATGGCCGTTTTAAAATGGATATCGATGGACATGAGATTGATTTTCGGGTATCCACCCTGCCCATCTCCTATGGAGAAAAGGCGGTACTGAGGATTTTAGATCGCAGCACCAATCTGACCCGAATTCATCAGTTGGGCTTTACTCCTCGCAATATGGAGCGGGTACTGGCTTTGGCCCAGCGCCCTTATGGCCTGGTCCTGGTTTCCGGGCCCACTGGTTCGGGAAAAACTACTACACTTTATGCCATGTTAAATGAGGTCAATTCCCTGGAGAAAAATATTATTACCCTGGAGGATCCTATTGAATACTCGATTCCGGGTATCAATCAGGTGCAGATCAATCCTAAGGCCAGGCTGACTTTTGCCAGCGGTTTACGTTCCATATTGCGCCAGGACCCGGATATCATCATGGTGGGGGAGATTCGAGACCTGGAGACTGCTAATCTGGCGGTGCAAGCGGCTTTGACCGGTCATCTGGTCTTATCCACCTTGCATACCAATAGTGCTGCTGGCAGCATAGCCAGACTAAGAGATATTGGCATTGAGGGTTTTTTGCTGGCCTCCTCATTAGTGGGGGTGATCTCCCAGCGCCTGGTTCGGCAGCTGTGCCCTAACTGCCGTCAACCTTTTATTTTAGATCAGGAAACTGCTCAAAGACTGGATATGATAGAGGAAACCGGTCAGGAATTCTATCATCTGGTAGGCTGCCCCCTGTGTAGGCAACTAGGCTATCAGGGCCGGGTAGCCCTGCAGGAAGTTTTGCTGGTGGGCAGTCAGCTAAGAGGCATGATCAGCCGTGGCGAAGGCAGTGAGGATTCATTTGCAGGGGTCGCTCTGGCTGAGGGTATGCTGAAGATAAAGGCCGATGGTTTGGATAAAGCCAGGCAAGGGATAACTTCCCTGGAAGAAGTGATGAAGGTAGTATTAATGGGAGGATAATAAAATGGCTCTTCTCAGTGTAACGGAGATCATTACTCGGGGAGTAGAGATAGGGGCTTCGGATGTTCACTTAAGTGTTTTTAGGCCGCCTACATACAGGGTAAACGGCCGTTTAATCAGCTTACCCGATAATGAACCATTGACCGGAGAGGACACCAAACGATTATCAAAAGAGCTGGTTCCCCATGAAGAAATACTTTCTATGGTTATGCAGAATGGACAGGCAGATTATACCCACGGCTTTCCCGGAGTGGGAAGATTTCGGGTCAACACCTTCATCCAGCGGGGATTCTGGGCTTTATCCATTCGCCTGATTCCCGTTCAAGTTCCCCCGTTGAACACTTTGGGCTTGCCCCAGGTGGTACAGGAATTGGCCCTTAAAGAGAAGGGCCTGATACTGGTTACCGGGGTTGCCGGCAGCGGAAAGTCTACTACCTTGGCGGCCATGCTGGATTATATGAACCAGAGTCAGAATCTCCATATACTTACCTTGGAAGACCCCATTGAATACCTGCACCAGCATAATCGCTGTATTATCAATCAGCGGGAGATCGGCAGTGATACCCCATCTTTTGCCTTGGGCTTAAGGGCTGCTCTGCGGCAAGATCCGGATGTTATTATGGTAGGAGAGATGCGAGATCTGGAGACCATCTCCATTGTTATGACCGCTGCGGAAACCGGGCACTTGGTTTTAGCCTCTCTGCATTCGGCCTCCGCCGCTCAAACCATAGAACGTATTGTGGATGTTTTTCCCGCTCATCAGCAGGCCCAAATCTGCATACAGTTAGCCAGTTCCCTCCAGGGTATTATTAGTCAGCAGCTGATTCCCCGGGCTGATAGACAGGGTCGAGTAGTAGCAGCCGAGGTCCTGGTAGCCACCCCAGCCATTCGCAACCTTATCCGGGAAAACAAGGGGCACCAGATTTATTCTGCCATTCAAACCGGTGGCAGCAGTGGCATGATCACCATGGATAAAGCCCTCAAGCATCTGTGCCAACAAGGCCATATCACTCAGGAGGAAGCCAGCAAAAGAATAGAACCTAGCCAGGATCTATAGCCCGAGGCTCTCTATTCAGGAAAGACTCCCGTATGTGCGAGGCCCAAATAACTTAGTAAGAAGGTTAATGGGCTTAAAACCTCCACTAGCAATCGAACAATAATAACTCGGGGTCAGACCCTGAGTTATTTGACAAGCAGAAGCCTCGCCCTAACCATCTCCTCCCCCTCAGGCCATATAATTGCTACAGTTCCGCAAAAAGTCTGTAAAACAAATAATATGTAATTTTATTATAT
>CAZPSR010000104.1:0-7708 GCA_964589135.1 uncultured Syntrophomonas sp. | reverse complement strand
GGGGGTTTTAGGCAAGCTTCGAATCAATCGCAAGGCTTGCCTGTTTTTTTGCTCGTTTTCACTTGTATAATATTCTCCTGAAGGAACAAATTACTTGTCTCTTTTCTTTTAAAAAGTAGTCGATACAAATATATAAAATCTATGAAATTTAACCTACCAACATTTGTTAGTCTGAAAATTAAATTATATAGAGAGCTGATTGCATTTGAAGAAGAAGTGGAATCAAAACCAATACTATAAACCCACCCTAATTGTGCTCAGTATAATATATCTGCTGGTAGTGCTTGGTTTTGCTGTCTGGTCTTACAACACGGTGTCATCTGGTGCACAGGCAGCATTAGGCAATAAAGCTATGGTACTGGCGGTTGATATCGCTGAGCATTTAGAGTTGGATGGGCCGGAATACGAGAGACTCTTATCCCTGGACTTCGACCAATTGCTAAAGTATCCGGTAAATATTGAATTTGAGCAAAAAGCCCGGGAAGTAATGAAATACACAGATATTAAATATATTTACCTGGAAGCTCCCGTGCTGGATAGGCCGGCTAAATATAAGGTGGAAATAGGGGAAGAAAACTTTTACGGAATGCCCCAGGGGACCCCTTTGAATATAGTATTTCTTTTGGATGCGGTAATTAATGAGAAGACCCGCTGGGATGATACAGATGGCCAGTGGTATACGGACAAAAGCCGCTATACAGTGCTTGACCGTCAGTTTATAGAAGCCTATGAGTTACGCCAGCCTACTTCATATATTAACGATGATGAATGGGGTACTTATATAACTGGTTATGCTCCCTATTACGACAACGATGGTGTTTACCGGGGATTAATCGGGGTAGATCTCTTTTTGGATGCCTATTTGATATATTTGCACAATAATGTCTTGATGATTGCCGGTTTCGTATTGACCTTGATTGTCATTGGCATCTTTGCTCTGTGCCTAAGTATTAGAGTGAAAAAAGCCCAAGATCTAGCCCAGGAAAAGAGTATTCTGTCAGATATCGATGGACTAACCGAGGTTTTTAACCGTCGCCATTTTCTCGAGCTGATGCAGCAAAAATGGGAGCAGGGTGAAAGAGACCAAAAGCCTTTGGCCTTACTAATAATCGATGTGGATTATTTTAAGGACTATAATGACAGGTATGGGCATCTGGCGGGAGATAAGGTGCTGCGCCTGATAGCGAAGGTGTTAATAAGCAATGTGAGACAGGCTTATGACTTGGTAGGACGCTATGGAGGGGATGAATTTATGGTTTTGTTGCACAACTCTGATCTTAAAACTGCTAAGACCATAGCTGAAAACCTGATTGAAAAAATCAATGATCTCCAAGTAGAGCATCAATCTTCATCAGATTATCCTTATCAGACAGTTACTATAGGACTGGCTGCCATAATACCTACTCCTGATACCAGCATGGAAGTCCTGTTCAACCGGGCGGACAATGCTCTTTATTATGGCAAAGAGCAGGGAAAAAACCGGGTACAAGCTTGGGATGAGTCAATCCCGGATAGGGCTCCCTAATTTAAGTTTCATGCCGATACATTATATGAGCAAACATGGATGCCTAAGCTCATAATGCCCTGGCCAAATAGGATATAATAGTACAGCAGCTAATCCATAATCGCAGAAGTGATTAATGCAATAATGAAGCTGGGAGGGAAACGGTGAGTAAATCTAAACGAAAAGGTCAGTCGGAATGGACAGTTCAAGCAGACGTAGAGTTGATAAATTTTTTGCGGGATAATCTGCCTAAACAGTCCCGGAATAATGTTAAATCCATTTTAAGCCATGGTCAGGTCAGAGTAAATAATAGAGTAGTAACTCAATATAATCATAGGCTGCAGAAGGGGCAAATGGTAAAGGTGAACTGGGATCTGCTCCGGGAAGAAAAAAGGGAATCAGGCCTGAAAATAGTCTATGAAGACCCGAATATAATAGTAATTGAAAAACCCCCTGGGTTGCTCACCATAGCTTCCGATAAGGAGAAAGTTAACACTGCCTACCATTATGTCACTGATTATGTGCGTCAAAATCATACCGCAGAAAGAATCTTCATAGTACACCGTCTGGATCGAGATACCTCAGGGCTTATGCTGTTTGCCAAAAATGAAAAGTTTAAACATCAGCTGCAGGATGCCTGGAAGGGTATGTTAATAGAAAGAGCTTATCTGGCAGTTGTACAAGGTCAGGTAAAACAGGAAAGGGGTATGGTTAAGTCCTGGTTAAAGGAAAAAAATATGGTGATGTACTCCAGCAGCAAAATGGGGAACGGGAAGGAGGCCATAACCCATTATCGGGTATTGAAATCTTCCTACAGGTATTCCCTCTTGGAGATAAAATTGGAAACGGGAAGGAAGAACCAGATACGGGTTCATATGAAGGATATAGGGCACAGCATCATAGGCGATAAAAAATATGGCTCCACCATAAACCCTATTGCTCGCCTGGGACTGCATGCGCATATTCTTGCTTTCCAGGATCCCCTTGCCGGTACTACCATGCGTTTTGAAACCGGGATTCCAGCTCAATTCTCCCACCTATTTAAAAGCAAAAGAACTTGACAGCGGGGACGGTTCCGCCTGTCAAGTTTAACATCCTGTTCAATGGCTTTCTCATCCCTTAAAAATAGCCCCCTTTCCAGCGGAACATCAGAAGTGCTCGAAGAGTGCTACCATGCTACATTTCTCCTACGTATTTATGCAAGTTGTGCTAGGGATTTGCAGAGAACCCTTCATGTCTGGCAAGGCACAATCAAGAAAGAAGATATTAAGCATTACTTTGTAACAAGCCTTGCTGAGCCTCCCCCATTGGGCAAAAATGAGGTCATAAGAATTTAATTGCCAACCAGCAAAAATATTTTCTTTTGACCCCATTTTTTCATTTTTACCAGCCGCATTTATATACATAAAGAAAAAATAGGAGGGAAAAGCATTGAGAAAATGGATTAGCATAATTGCTCTGTGTGTATTCATCACTAGCATTTGGGCAGGAATTGCTGTAGCAAAAAACGATCACAGTGCCAACGGTGCCAAAGGCAAGTCTTTTAAAAACAGTCAAAGTCAACGATTTAAAGATGTAGATAAGGATTGGGCTCGGGAGGACATAGAGAAAGCAAGCAACAAAGGATTTATCAAAGGGTATACAGATGGAACCTTCCAGCCCAATAAACCAGTTAGCCGTTTGGAGACGATAGTGATACTGATAAGAGCAGCGGGACTGGAAGAAAAGGTTGAAGACTACCGGCTAAGTAATAACGATTTGAACCGCTTGAAGAAGATTCCGGATTGGGCCAAAGCTTACGTGGCAGTAGCCTTAAAAGAGGGCATTATATTTGAAGATGAAATCAAGACCTTCAATCCCAACCAGGGAGCCAAGAGATATGAGGTTTGTATCTATATGCAAAATCTTTTGGATAAGTTCAACATTAACCCGGATGATGAAAAATATTTGGATAGATTTAACGATAAACACATATTCCCCTTCAAAGCTCACAAGTCCATAAAGAATTTGGCCTGGTTAGGGGTGGTCAATGGATATCCAGACGGTTCTTTCTCCCCTATGCGGGTGGTTAAACGAAATGAAATGGCCAAGATGATCAATTACCTATATCAAAACTGTATCGGGAATGAAGCGGCTTATGTGGTTAAGGGAACTCTGTCAGATGCAGAAATGAACAAACAGGTTCTTTACCTGAACATCATCGATAATAATGACAAGGAGTGGATAGTCTCCCTAGAGGAAGAGGATGATGTCAACCTTTATTATGATGATCAAAAGCTTGATTTTGATGAATGGGACCGGATAGAAGCCGGGGGAGCAGTAAGGATGCTCTTGAATAAAAAGCAGGAAGCCATCTGGATAAAAATTGCCAGACCGGAACAGGAAGCAGATTACCTTTTATTCGAAGGAACCCTGGAGAAGGTAGTTCTGGATGATAAAGTGCTTAAACTTAATATTATCGACAGTAAGAATAAAAAGTGGAATTTCACCTTAGAGGAAGATGACGAGGCTGATATATATTATGGTGGTCAAAAACTTAAGTTCGATGAATGGGACCTGATTGAGGCCGGAGGAGCAGTAAGGATGCTCTTGGATAAAAAGCAGGAAATTATCTGGATAAAAATTGCTCAGCCGGAACAGGAAGCAGATTACCTTTTATTCGAAGGAACCCTGGAGAAGGTAGTTCTGGATGACGAGGTACTGAATCTGGATATAGTGGACAGCAAAAATAAAGAGTGGAATTTTGCCTTAGAGGAAGATGATGAGGTGGAAATATATTATGCCGGTAGGGAGCTAGAGTTTGATGAATGGGATATGATTGAAGCCGGAGGAGCGGTAAGGGTGCTCATGGATAAAGAGCAAGAAGTGATTTGGATAAAAATTGCTCGGTCGGAGCAGGAAAAGGATTATCTGCTATTAACCGGTACCCTTTCGGAGGCTGTCTTTGATGATGAGGTGGTTTATCTGAATATACTCGACAGTCAGAACCAAGAATGGGATTTCACCTTAGACCAAGAGGATAAGACAAAAGTATACTACGCTGGTATAGAGCTGAAATTTGAGGAAATGGACAGTATCAAGGCGGGAGGAACGGTAAAGGTGCTACTTGATATGGATGATGTGCCTCTATGGATTAAAATAAATACTCCTAAATAAGCTGAAACCAATCCAGGACCAATATGACTATAGATGGGGTTGCCAATCCTGGGCAGCCCTACTATAGTTTATAAAGAAGGAAAATACTTTATAGTTCATGGTGGGTTATTAGAGCTGTTTTACGATTACCAGGAGGCAATAGATGTTGGGGGATCAGTCTACCAAGCTGGAAATAACAATCTATCAGGGATGGGAAGAGTACTGTAAGGGTAATCAAGATGCTATTGAAGATATCTATGCAGAATTAATACCCTTTTGTTTGCGGGTGTGTTCCAAGGTCTGCGGCAGGTTCATAAGTGAAAATGATGAAGAATCGAGCATAGCTCGTTTGTCCATCTTGGAAGCCTTTGCCAGCTATGATCCCCATAGAGGTAAAATACTGGCTTACTTGGCTCGGGTAATCAGAAACCGGATTATAGACTACAAACGAAGTGAAAAAAAAAAGCAGGCCCTATCTCTGTGGGAAGTGGGGGCTAGCTTTCCCATAGTTGAGGATAGTCAGATTGATAGTATTGTTGATGAACTGGCTAGAAAGCAGGAGATAGATAACTTTAGCCGCCTATTGCAGGCCTATAATATAAGCTTTAGCGAGCTGGCTCGCAGCAGTCCCCGGCATAAGAAAACCCGAGAAGCTGCTAAAAGAATAGCCCTTAAGATAGCCAACGAACCACACTACCAGAGTCATTTGCTGGAAAAGAAACAATTGCCGCTTAAGATACTGGAAGAACGAGAAATGGTGAGCCGGAAATTAATGGATAGATATCGGCGTTATATTATCGCTAATGCGCTGATTATTATATATGATTTTTCTTATCTGAAACCCTATGTTTTACCTTATTAGAGGGGGAGCGTAAATGTCAGAGACAAAGGGCATCGTAATGGAATCAGGTCCGGGCTACGCCCTGATACTGCTGGAAAATGGAGAATACCGCAAGTTTAAAACCCGTAGCTTTCTAATGCCAGGTGATGTATACCAAGGGAAGGTCTATTCTCCCTATCCCAGGTATATAGCCGTTGCAGCTGCTTTAGTAATTATGCTCTTGGGCACTATAGACTTTTTTAATGTGCTTGCATATGCCCAGGTTTCTTCCGGGGTAGAAATGGGGATCAATCGTTGGAATCGAGTTATATCCGTTTCCGCAATAAATACCGAAGGGGAATCAATTCTCCAAACTATAGAAGCTAAAGGCCAGAAACTAGAAAAAGCAGTGGAGATGGTACTGGAAGAGTCCTTGAAGCAAGATAATGAATCATCTGAAGAGATAGTAGTTTCAGTACAAACAGCCAATAATAAAAAGAAGCTTTCTCCAGGAATTGATAAAGAGCTGGAAAAGCTTAATGCCTCGGAAGGCAATAATAAATATGGACTAAAAAGGCAGGCCAAGCAGCAGGATAAGATTATTTATGGCCTTAGCAAAAAAGATAGGCCAACCGGGCCATCTGAGGCCGGTTCAGGTAACAAAGGGGCCAATCCAAACAGTAGTAAAAACAACGACAATAAAAAGCCCGGGATAAACCCCAACAGCAATAAGGACAACGACAATAAAAAGCCCGGGATAAACCCCAACAGCAATAAGGACAACGATAATAAAAAGCCCGGGATAAATCCCAACAGCAATAAGGACAACGACAATAAAAATCCCGGGATAAATCCCAACAGCAATAAGAACAACGACAATAAAAAGCCCGGGATAAATCCCAACAGCAATAAGAACAACGACAATAAAAATCCCGGGATAAATCCCAACAGCAATAAGAACAACGATAACGAAAAGCCCGGGATTAAACCCAACAGTAACAATAAAAACAATAGCCCAAAACCAAGGATTAATCCTAACAGCAACCATAAAAATGATAGCCAAAAAGCCCGGGATAAATCGCAACACTAACAACCTACCGGGCGTGAGGGCTAATGAGTGGAGCGATTTCTAGGTCCAGTACGCCTTTTATCGTGAGGCGAGTACCGAGCTCAATTCCAATTACTCGCTTTTGTGGCAGGATGCCTTGCTCATTATTTCTGGAATCATTTCCACTATTTTGTCTATTGATCCCCGGTTGGTTAAAGGCATAACACTTACTTCGTCGTCTTTAATAACTATAATGGCACTGGGACTAATTCTTCCTCCGGCACCAGAGCCGCTCCCCGACCCATCGGTGCCTTTGGGATCCTTGCCAGTACCGCCGCCTCCGCCGGCACCAAAAGCTACGCTAATTACTGGAATCAGAGTGATCTTGCCCACTTGCATGGGTTGCCCAAATACAGTTTCCGTTTTAAAGAAATTTTCCAGCTTGTCAAACAAAGAATTCATATTCGCCGTGAAATCCATTCGCCATTCCTCCATTTCAAATCATTCACATTTTGCTTAAGATTGCCATTGCTGTTATCAGGGTTATACTTGCTCTCGCCGTCAGCCTCCGATCTAACCTTAACTGAGCAGACAATTTTCATTGTATTAGGTAATCTTGGTAAAAAATGAGTATGGGACATTCCGATCCCTCTTCAGATTCGGATTGCTCTAAGCAAATACTGGCGGTTAGACAAGTGCTCCCCTTTATTCATATACCCGCCCATTTAAGCTTAGGTTGCACTGGCGGTCGGGAATTTTTTTCGACTTTTTTTCAGGGCCAGGAAAAAGCGCAGGGTGGAAGCCTGCAGAATAAACCTGATCATATACCAAAGCAATAAAGCAGGGAGGATAGAGCCGCTGCTTTTTACCTCCAACTCCAGGCATTCTTCTTCCCATACTGCTACGAGATTAATAGAACAAATGTTGCCAAACCCGTCCAATGCCCATAACAGGGGGATACACCAGGCAGTAAAATAGGGTTCGTAAAAGCCATATTTCCCCCGGAACTGGATAAAATCGGGACTGATAGCTCCCAGGACTTGCTTTAACAGTTGCCAGCTACTAAGGTGCAGTTTATTTTCCCAAAAAGACTTCATAGTTTTCAGGGAGTTACTGGGTCTCTTGTTGGTAGACTGCTGCTTTCGGGCTTTCACAGCTGTAGGCGGCTCTGGAACCTTCTGGTTTCCTTCCTGCCGCCGGA
>CAZPSR010000103.1:0-7802 GCA_964589135.1 uncultured Syntrophomonas sp. | reverse complement strand
ACCATTGTTTCTTCTACCCCACTACCATCTCGCGCTTCCCTTCCTGCTCCCCCGCCGTCTCCTGATACTCCGGCACCACCCGCATAATCAACTTCAGTACCTCGCTCCGCTCCTTAATCGGCTTCTTCAAGATCAGGCCCAAACTCTTGCTGATATCCAGATACCCATCATCCATCTCCTTCTTGGAAATAAATATCCGCTCATTCCTGGTGGAATCCATGCCTTCCCGATCGGTAAACAGCTCCTCGTAGAGCTTCTCCCCGGGCCTAATCCCGTTGTAAACTATCTGTATGTCTTTATCGGGTTCAAAGCCGGCCAGGCGGATCAGGTCCCGGGCCAGGTCATCGATTTTCACCATTTCTCCCATGTCCAGGACGAATATTTCTCCTCCCTGGGCCATGGCTCCGGCCTGGATTACTAATTGCACGGCTTCGGGGATGGTCATAAAATAGCGGCGCATTTCGGGGTGGGTTACGGTAACTGGGCCGCCTTTTTGAATCTGCTTCATGAAAGTGGGAATAACACTACCCCGACTCCCCAGTACATTGCCGAAGCGGACGGCGGCAAAGCAGGTGGAACTGCGGCGGTTGACGTCTTTTATTAGCAGTTCGGCTATGCGTTTGCTGGCTCCCATCACACTGGTGGGGTTGACTGCTTTATCAGTAGATATGAGGATAAAGGTTTCTACTCCGCAGCGGTCAGCGATCTCGGCGGTGTTGCGGGTACCCATCACATTGTTTTCTATGGCTGCTTCCGGGTGGCGCTCCATCATAGGCACGTGCTTGTAAGCGGCGGCATGGAAAACCACCTGGGGCCGGTATTGCCGAAAAAGGGCTTCAAGCTTGTCCGGCTGGCGTACATCCAGGAGTTGGGGGATGACCGGGGTTAAGGATGGGATTTCCCCTAGCTCCATCTCTATATCAAAAAGGTTGTTTTCACAGTTTTCCACTAGAATGAGCTGGCGGGGGTTGATGTTTAGCAGCTGCCGGCACAATTCGGAGCCGATGGAACCGCCCGCCCCGGTGACCAGCACCACTTTACCCTCCAGGTAATGGGCGATACCATTCAGGTCGTTTTTTACTGCCTCCCGTTTTAACAGGTCTTCCATCTGCACCTCCCGCAGATGGGAAAAAATGCTGCTGTTGCTGCTTTGATACAGTCCAGGCAGGATCTTAATCTTTACCCGGCTCTGTTTGCAGATATCCACTATCTCCCGGGTGGTAGCCCCAGCCACAGAAGGCATGGCAATTATCACTTCATCTATGGCTAGTTCCCGTACTAGGCGGGGAATATCCCTTCTGGTACCTAAAACCCGTATTCCATACATGATCTTTCTCTGTTTGGAGGCTTCATCATCAATAAAACCTACCGCTTTTAAATCCAGGTGCTTATTCTGCTCAATCTCCCGGGCCAAGATGGCTCCGGCATCTCCAGCTCCCACTATCAGCACTTTCTTACTGCTGCTGGAATCCGACTTAATATAAAGATCTCGCAGGAGGCGCCAGGAAATACGGGAAGCACCTACAAAAACATTGATCATAATCCAGGCTAATATGTATACACTGCGGGGCAGACCATGCAGATTTAGGGCATATACCAGGGCCAGGACCAGGACCAGACTAAAGCTGGTGGCCCTGATTATGGCCAGCATCTCCCCGATACTGGCATATTCCCAGATGCGCTGGTATAGTTTGAGAGCGATGAAAAGGATAATGCTTACTACAGTAAGCAAAGGCATGATGATTTGAGCAGCCTGCAGGTACTGCAAGGGTATCTGCCCATCGAAGCGAAGTACCAGAGCGAAATATATGGCCAGGTTGATTAAGACCGCATCTATTAAAACCAGCATGGTATTCCTGCTCTTCATTTTCAAACCCTCTTCACCTCAACTTCAGCTAAACTGACTTTGCTTAATGCGGCATTCGATGGGCAATTACCCATTATTTTCCTTGTTATCAGCCAAGTTTTCAGCCCTTTTATCCCTAAGACAACCTGGAGCAGATCTTTGCTTTGCTTAGAATGACAAGAGTTAGGTCTTCTAAATGATCCAGCTTAGGGGTTCTAATAGTTGTTTATAGCACTTTAACTATAATTTAGCAAATCCGATAGGTAAAAAAAATAGGCTAAATCTGATAAAAACCGCTTTACTTGCGTTAATCGCTGGCTCAGGCTTAGATTTCCAAGAAATTTAAGAAAGTTCCAAGTTTATCCCATCCTATTATCCCTTGCCCCTCAATCCTTCCACATAGCCGTAATAATAGGCCCCATAATAGTAATAGTCGTTGTGGCGGTTCATCTCCACCCGGTTTAATACCACCCCGATCAGATTGGCCCCGGCCCGGTTCAGCTGTTCCTTGGCCTGCCTGGCGGCATCAATACGGCTTTGGCCGGACCACAATACCAATATTACTCCATCTACCTGCCCGGCTAGTATGGAGGCATCGGCTACGGCTAGTACCGGAGGACCGTCTATCAGTATATAGTCGGATTCTTCCTGCAATCTTCCCCAAAAGGCCCGGGTGGACTGGGAATTAAGGATTTCAGTCGGGTTAGGGGGAATAGGGCCGCTGGAGAGTATCTTCAAATTCTCCACCGGGGTGGCTTGAGCCACCTCTGCTACCTCCAGGTTCTGCATCAAACAATTGGTTACTCCCCGCTGGTTTTCCAGGTCAAATATCTGATGCTGGGTGGGTTTGCGCAGATCGCAGTCCACCAGGATAACCTTATGGCCGGCCTGGGCCAAAACCACGGCCAAATTGGCGGTAGTAATGGATTTGCCGTCCATGGGGTTGGGACTGCTTAAGAGGATGGTCCGGCATTTTTGGTCTATTTCGGTAAAGCCCAAATTGGTCCTTAAGCTGCGATAGGCTTCACTGACTAGTGATTTGGGTCTTTCGTGGGTTATCAGTTCGTATTCTCTTTTGCTCTTCTTCCTACCCATATCTATCCTCCATAATAGCTGTGCCGACGGCTCTTTTTATTCAACTTGGGGATTAACCCCAGTACCGGCAGTTCCAGCTCACGCATTACATCATCCGGGGTTTTGATGGTATTATCCATATACTCTAAGAGAAAAGCTAAAAGGCTGAATACCATTAAGCCCAAAACCAAAGCAATGGCCATGTTGAGCTTTATGTTAGGTTTTACCGGATTATTAGGTACGGCAGCGGCTGATACAACTGAGACAATAGTATCTCCCAAGTCAATGGATCTGGCGATCTGAGTCTCGGTAGTCTTCTGGGCCAGGGTTTCCGAGGTCTGCTTTAAGCGCTCCACTTCCCTTTGCAGCCTTTCCTGTTCCACCCTTTTTTCTACCAGTTCCGCCTGCAGAGCATTAAGATCACTGTTCATGGAATCTATTAATTGGCTCAGTCCTGCTACCTCGCCTAATTTCTCGGCCAGCTGGGCCTTTTTCTCGCTCAGCTGGGAAGCCATTGTTACATAAACCGGATTGGATTCCTCGCTTAATATCATAGTACCTGAGATCTGGTCCCATTTTTGCACCGATATGGTGGAGGGAGTTAACAGCAGTCCGGCTTCCAGCTCCTCTATTCCCGAACTCAATTGCCGGATTTCCACCTGGCTACTCTTCGAACGGGAATTGAATTCCAGCACATCCTGGGACTTGCTGTTGAATTCCAGCTCCAAAACCGCTACCCCCCGGGGTCTCTTCTCATATTCCTGCAGGGCTTTGATGGCCTCCTGCAGCTCTTTATCGGTCTTATCCTTCTGGGTTTCCAGGAAGCTCACCGAGCGGCTCATCTGATCCTGATTGTGTTCGGTCATGAACTCCACATATTCCTCGGTCAATACATTGGTCATTTTCGCTGCCACATAAGGATCGCCACTGGTAACCTTAACTTCGATCAGGTTGGTGTCTTTTACGGCACTGGCATTTATATCGCCATATATGCCGGTCTCGGATCCGTTTTCTTCCTGCATCCTGCTAATAACCCGTTCTTTTAGAGAGGGGCTGGTAATTTGGCCGATATAGGTGTTCATGGTCCATACCGGCATACTGGATACGGAACTGACTACTCCTTCCAGGCCCTCCCCATGGCTCTGGGCGGGACCTCGCTTTTCCGTAGCCTTGGTCACCATCAAGAGGGATTCGGCTTCATATACCGGGCGCAAAACAAAATAACTGAGCAGGGCTGCAGTTATTACACATAATATAGTACCCGCCAGTATCATACGGCTCCATTTTTTAAATATATCTATGAGTTGCCTAAGATCTATTTCCAATTCTTCTTCAGAACCATTATTCGCTCTGCCTGGTTCAGCCAAGTGATTTCCCTCCAATGATTGTTATATGATAGTTATAGATAAGTCCTGGAACAGTTGTTGCCATTTGTTCACACTGACATAATATTCTATATTCGACTCATTGCACAATATATCCTTTTGCTCAGCTATGCTATTGTGCTATTTATAGATATTCTGACAATTAGGACCGGGTTCGGCTCAGGCTCTTACCCGGTTCCACCTGCTCCTTAGCCGGTTCCATAAGGGTTTTTCTGATAAGGGTGGGCTTATAAGCTCCCGGCCCTGGCAGATGCGCCAGGGATTTTCCTGCAAAAGAATCCGGCTGCAATCAAGCCCAAAATCCTCGCTCAGCATTTGTCTACAGGCCTTTAAACGGGGCGCCCGCCCTGATGGGGAATGGGCATCTGAAGCGATAATATGAATCAACCCGTCTTTTATTAGCTCTTTGCTGATTTTTTTAGCCTGGGACCCGAATAGGCCCATGATGGAGCCGGTGGTTAACTGGGCCGCCATGCCCCGCCGGATAAAGGCGGATAGTTGAGCAGGCTCCCGGCCGAAAACCATATTGCGCTCCGGGTGGGCTATGATAGGAGTAACCCCGGCCAACTGTATATGATAGAGTACATCGGCGGTAAACTCTGGTAAAAAGGTATCAGGCAGTTCTACCAGAAGATAGCGCCCAGATTCATTTAAAGTCAGCAGTTCTCCCCGGTTCAGCTTCTGGGCCAAATCTGCTTCCAGGCGGTATTCGGCTCCCGGGCCAATGGACAGGGGAATCCCCTCTTCCTCCAGCCGGGAATTGAGCCGGCTTACTCTGGCCAAGATCTCTTCTTTTTTATTTTCATACAGCCCCCGGATAACGTGGGGGGTGGCTATTATCTGCCTGATCCCATCCTCTACCGCTATCTGGGCCATCTGCAGGGATTCTTCCATCTTCTGGGCTCCGTCGTCTAAGTGGGGCAGTATATGGGTGTGGATGTCAACCATCTTTTGTCCTTTCGTTCTAAGGTATTTCCTTCCTTAATTCTGTGATTCAGCAGGGCTCCTGGCTCCAAGATGATACCAGGATCTAAATAGGCTTTCTAAAACACCTGCTTTAGTCCATAAATTCGGATATCAGACAAATAGATTATACTCTATTGGGAGTTAAAAGTGGGGAATTTTTTGGATATCTGTTGTTAATGAGGCGGTGTGAGCAGCTTTTCAGTTGCCATTACCGGGATAGGCCACCGCAAGTTGTTTTCATTATTGTATATATGTTGACAAGATTTAACAGGGCTTAATATAATTAAGACTAGAACATTGGGAAAATCTAGCTTTTGCAAAGCTGGAAATGGGGGCTGGTCTTATTGGATAATGAAAGTCTAGCTTATGGCTAGCTGGCGAAACAAGTGGCCATTACGGGAGGTAGTGGCCTTTATTTTAGCAGAATATTTTGGAGGTGGGCAGAATGCCGCAAGAAATTTCGGGAAACAGAGGGTTGAAAAAGCTAGGGCATGGAATCGGCCTGGCCATCTGTGTTTTCTTAAGCTTGATAATAGTCGTCAATGTAACCATGATCGTCAAGTCCTATATCAGTCCGGATAAGGTACCTGATTTTATGGGCTATAAACCCTTTATAGTCCTGTCCGGCTCCATGGAGCCTGCCATATTGACCGGGGATATCGTCTTGACCAAGATAACTAGAGCTGAAGATGTTGCCCAGAATGATATCATCACCTTTCGGGTGGACCGGGATACAGCGGTTACTCATAGAGTAACGGATGTGGTGGTAGAGGAGGGGCAGATCTCCTTTTTAACCAAGGGGGATGCCAACGTGGGTTCCGATGCGGCGGTGGTGACTCCGGAAATGCTGGAGGGCAAATACCTGGGACGGGTGGGAGGCCTGGGACACCTGGCTATATTCCTGCAAACTCCTATGGGGCTTTTGCTCTTTGTGGTAACTCCCCTGTGTTTGTTCATTATTTACGATATGGTTATGCGCCGGCGAGGCCGGAAAAGTAGCCGGGAAGCGGAACTGGAAAGGGAGCTGGCGGCTTTGAAGGCGGCCCAAGGGGAGGATGCGGAAGCTGCGGCTAGTTTGGAAGAGGTGGCTGGGAATGTGGCCAATGGTGGAGATGAGGGTTTGAAAGAGGATGATGGGGAGAAATAGGGGGCCTGGGGTTGCCCATGCGGAATCTGGCGACGGATATTGGTATATCCAAACCCGGGGCAAAATAATTTCGCAGACTTTGCATCAGGTTTACGTTCTAAGCTATTCGTGTTGCGAGCATTATACTTTGTTACGCCGTCGCACGGTCTCATTCTAGCGGTTTGAGATATCCTTCTGGGAATAAGTATTGTTGGTGGATACTAGCTTTTTTTAGCATTCTCATTCGCCTATTTACTCCGGCTTAAACAAAGCACAATACTCGGATGTGAGTTGGGGGCTTACCTATATAAGGTAGTACTTCGGCGAAAGCCAAGCACACCTGGTTTGGATACATAAATATTGAGGAGCCATTTGAGGTAGCATGGCGCAACACCCTGCGAAGCCGAGCGAACGAAAGGGGGCGAGCCCTGCAGGGCGAGAGGGCCTGTGAGTGGAGCGATCTTTAGGCCTGGTACCCCTTCCGTCGTGAGGCGAGTAGTTGGTGTTGCCCATGCGGAATCTGGCGACGGATATTGGTATATCAAAACCCGGGGCAAAATAATTTCGCAGACTTTGCATCAGGTTTACGTTCTAAGCTATTCGTGTTGCGAGCATTATACTTTGTTACGCCGTCGCACGGTCTCATTCTAGCGGTTTGAGATATCCTTCTGGGAATAAGTATTGTTGGTGGATACTAGCTTTTTTTAGCATTCTCATTCGCCTATTTACTCCGGCTTAAACAAAGCACAATACTCGGATGTGAGTTGGGGGCTTACCTATATAAGGTAGTACCCAAACCCGCACAACAGGTTTTCGCAGAGGAATCATATTAATTTTAGGGCCGACTTGAGTAATTTTTGGGCTGGTTTTTTCATATTATATATTGACAAAAACCAGGCAGACAATATAAACTATGACTACAGAAAATTTTTAGGTTTATTGCTAATACTAACCTGAACTTAAGGTGTCCTGGTAATAACCCTAAATTTTAGAATTAGCTTTGCGGAAGCGATGATTTGTGAGCGTTAAATGGGCGTCTAACTCACAAGGAAGCTTGAGGCGCAACCGGCCGCTACTTTTTAGTGTAGGGGCGTTTTCTATTTATGGACACACATACAAAATACCCCTCTAAACAGCAAAATTTTAGATCAAGAACTTTCATAAGTTAACCTAAAGATAAGTAAATATATAGTACTGCGGAAGCGATGATCTGTGAGTGTTAAATGGGCGTCTAACTCACAAGGAGCTTGAGGCGCAACCGGCCGCTACATTTATTGTAGGGGCGTTTTCTATTTGTGTATAAATATACATTATTCTCTTCTAAATGGTATAACTTGAGTTTTGAGATTATTAGATAAGGTACAATAAATTGAGCAAATTTGAAAAAGCGTTCTAAAAGTATAGG
>CAZPSR010000102.1:0-7919 GCA_964589135.1 uncultured Syntrophomonas sp. | reverse complement strand
ATAGATTTTGCCGGTCCACACTATACCCGCATGTATTTTGCGGAACCCTGGATTATTGCCAGTGGATTTATTCTGTTTTTAATATCTTGCCCTATTAGATGGCAAGCATTCAAAACTATAGGAAAGTTCTTCAATCATCGGGTAGCTCTTTACCAGGGCCATACTCTGATCAAGAGTGGCATCTATAATCGCCTTCGGCACCCCATATATCTGGGTAATTTGCTGAGTTTTCTAGCCATACCCCTGATTTTTAGTTCCGGGGGAGGATTGTTAATAATCTTATTTACCACCATCCCCGCCTTAATATATCGGATTAAGATTGAAGAGGAGTTTTTACTCAGACATTTTGGAAAAGAATATAAAGAGTATATGGATAAAACCAATAGAATACTGCCAGGATTTATCAAATAAAGGGAGGCTTTAAAAATGGCCGGACATTCTAAATGGTCGACAATTAAACATAAGAAAGCCCGCTCCGACGAAAAAAGGGGAAAAGAATTTACTAAAGTAGCCAAGGAGATCACCATTGCGGTAAAAACCGGGGGTGGGGGAGATCCGGAGGCCAATTCCAAACTAAAGCTGGCTATCCAAAGGGCCAAGGCTATCAATATGCCCAATGATAATATTAGCCGGGCTATTAAAAAGGGAACAGGTGAACTCGATGGTGAGATATTGGAAGAAATAGTCTATGAAGGATATGCTCCAGCCGGGGTAGCAGTTATGCTGGAAATTGCTACTGATAATCGTAATCGTACCGCTCCCGATATTAGGCATCTTTTTTCTAAATATAATGGAAACATGGGGGAGACTGGCTGTGTTAGCTGGATGTTCAAACGGGTGGGATTTTTGAGCATTGACCAGGTAGGCTTGAAAATGGATGAAGATGAGTTAATGATGCTGGTTCTGGAAGCCGGCGCCGATGACTTTAGAGATGAAGATGATCATTATGAAGTAATAACCAGTCCTGACAGCTTTATGGAAATCAAAGAAGCCTTGGAAGGTGCAGGTATCAATTTCGATGAAGCTGACCTGATTATGATGCCAGAGAATACGGTGGAAATCAATGATGTGGAAACTGCGGGCAAGGTCATTAGATTAATCGATCTATTTGAAGACCATGACGATGTACAGCGGGTTTATACCAATATGGATATATCCGATGAAATTTTAGAAAAGCTAAGCTAAATTAATACAAGTTAATCAGCCTATCGACTAACACCCTGCGTGAGTAAAAGGGAACACTCTGCAGGGTTCTTTTATGGGGCTGGTTTCCAGGCAGCACATTGTAGTCCTGTAAGGGCAACCTTAATAGTGCTGTAGGCAGCACATTGTAGTCCTGTAAGGGGTGGTTTAAAACATCCGTTACTGCCTTTAAGAAGCAGCAGCTGGATTTTTAAATTAGGCAAACTTATCGCCTGGAAGCTCAAATAAAATCCATTGCCAGTCAATGAGAATGGTGGTATAATGTCCGAGTGTGAAAGAAAATATTCCACCACAAGCGGACGGAGGTATCTTATGCCAGGACCTGATAGGAAATTTTACATGGTTAGAGAAGATATTCTGCCCGAGTCTATTCTGAAGACCGCAGAAGCCAAGGAAAAGCTGGCCCGAGGAGAAGCCCAGAACATTCAGCAGGCAGTTGATGGGGTAGGTATTGCCAGAAGCACCTTTTATAAATATAAAGATGGCGTTTTTGCCCTATTTAACGCGGAGAATTTGGAAATTGTAAATATTTCCCTACTATTAAAGCACATGCCAGGTGTTTTATCGGCGGTATTAAACCGCATTGCCAACATGAATGGCAACATATTAACCATTAACCAGAACCTGCCCATGCATGGAGTAGCTTATCTGACCATCTCTATTAGTGTTCAAGAAATGACGGTGTCGGTAGATGAGCTTTTAGGTAATCTGGCTAAATTCGATGGAGTGCTTGAAGTGGAGGTAGTCGGAAAAAGCTGATGCAGGAGGAGATACTATGATAAAAGTTGGGTTGCTGGGCTGTGGAACAGTAGGCTCCGGGGTGGTTGCACTACTGGATAAGAACCAGGGAATCATAGCTCAAAGGATTGGAGATCTAGTTGAACTGAAAAGGGTTCTGGATCAGGATTTGGATAAATGCCGGGCCTTGGGAATAGAGGAATCCAAACTAACCAGTGATTTTGATGAGATATTATATGATGATGAAATAGACATCATAGTGGAATTGATAGGTGGAATTGAACCAGCTTTGACTTTTATAAAGAGGGCTATGGAGCAGGGCAAGCATATTGTTACGGCCAATAAGGATTTAATTGCCGAAAAAGGCGAAGAGCTTTTTGATATGGCTCAAGCCCAGCAGGTGGACTTCTATTTTGAAGCCAGCGTAGCCGGTGGGATACCCATTATTTATCCTTTAAAGCAGTCCTTGGCTGGTAATCGGATTCAGGAAGTAATAGGAATACTGAATGGTACTACCAACTATATTTTAAGCAAAATGAGCGAAGAAGGCCGTCCTTTTGAAGAAATATTGCAGGAAGCCCAAGAACTGGGATATGCCGAAGCTGACCCTACCGCAGATATAGAGGGGTTGGATGCCGGCCGAAAAATTGCCATTCTGGCTTCCATCGCCTTTAACAGTCGGGTCACAGTAGATGATGTCTATGTGGAAGGTATCAGCAGAATAACCCCTAGTGATATTAAATTCGCCCGAGATCTGGGTTATGTAATAAAACTCTTGGCAATAGCCAAACAGGAAGAAGATGGATCAATCCAGGCTCGGGTTCATCCAGCCTTTTTACCCCGTAAACATCCTCTGGCGGCAGTAAATGATGTCTATAATGCGGTATTTGTTCGCGGAGACGCAGTGGGGGAAATCATGCATTATGGACAAGGGGCCGGCCAACTGCCCACTGCCAGTTCAGTCCTGGGAGACATTATTGACATTGGCCGGAATATTCTCTGTAAGGCCAATGGTCGTATTGGCTGTACCTGTTATGATAATCAAAAAATATTGGATGTAAGCCAGCTAAGAGCCCAGTTCTATATCAGGATGACGGTTAAAGATCGGCCCGGGGTTTTAGCCGGGATTGCCGGGGTCTTTGGCAGCAATAATGTCAGCCTGGCTACTGTGCTACAGACCACCCATGGTGGGGCCATGGCCGAATTGATATTAATCACCCACCAGGTGGAAGAGCGGGATCTCAACGATTCACTGGCGGTATTGACTGGTATGCATATTGTTGGAAATATAGATAATGTTATCCGCTTGGAGGGCATGGATATCATATTGTAATGGGAAAGGCAGGAAATATGGTAAGGGTAAAAGCACCAGCTACCACTGCTAACCTGGGACCGGGCTTTGACACCCTGGGTATGGCCTTGAATCTGTATTTGCAGGTAGAAGCTGAATTG
Organism: uncultured Syntrophomonas sp.; assembly: GCA_964589135.1. Taxonomy (GTDB): domain Bacteria; phylum Bacillota; class Syntrophomonadia; order Syntrophomonadales; family Syntrophomonadaceae; genus JAAYJK01. The sequence continues at coordinate 4,526 of CAZPSR010000102.1, read as the reverse complement.
CTGAGCAGCGGTATAGAAATTGTATTTAGTGGGGCAAGAGACAAATCTATAATGGAAAGTCCCCAGGAAAATTTAATATATAAAGCAATGAATCATGTATTTAAGCAGGCCCTTTATCAACCAACTGGTTTATATATAGAAATTGATAATGATATTCCAATTGGTAAGGGGCTGGGCAGCAGTGCAGCCGCCATAGTAGCCGGCATGTTTACTGCCAATCGTATAATCGGCGACCCTTTTTCGCCCGGGGAATTGCTGCGCTGGGCTGTGGACATGGAAGGACATGCCGATAATATAGTGCCCTGTATAACCGGAGGATTGGCGGTAGCCATGGTTTACGAGGGTGAAGTTTATTATCAGCAGGTCAAACCCGGCCTGGAACTCCAGGTAGTAGTAGCAGTACCTGAATTTATCTTAGCCACCGAAGAGTCCCGGTCGGTATTGCCGGCCAATATTGCCTTACCGGCGGTAATATCAAATCTGCAGCGAGCCTGTTTTCTATTGGCTAGCTTACAGAATGGAGATTTTAGCCATATGGACAAGGCCATGCAGGATATGGTTTATCAACCTTTAAGAAAAAAGTTTATTCCAGGTTTGAACCAGGTTTTAAAGTCGGCCTTGGCAGCAGGGGCACTAGGGGCTGCCCTTAGTGGAGCTGGTCCCTCGGTAATGGCTTTCACCACCCCGGGGCAGGAATCAGGGGTAGGTCAGGCTATGGAAGAAGCTTTTGATAAGTCGGGAGTAAAGGCCCAGATCTTATATCTAAAACCGGATTTAGAGGGAATTCATTATTAAGCGGATTTTATCCAGGGAGTGAGTAGTTTGTCATTAGTAGTAGCAAAATTTGGAGGAAGTTCAGTAGCGTCAATAGAAAAAATTAAAAGCATAGCCTGCCGGGTACGAGAAATGAAAACAGAAGGAAACCAGGTGGTGGTAGTAGTATCAGCTATGGGGGATACTACCGATGAACTCATTCAATTGGCTTGGGCTACTGGGGAGGATTTGAACTGCCGGGAAATGGATATGCTGTTGGCCACCGGAGAACAACAATCTGCAGCCCTTTTAGCTTTAACTTTGAACAATATTGGCTGCCCTGCCATATCTCTAACCGGATGGCAGGCTGGTATTAAGAGCGATTCAGCCCATAATAAAGCCAAAATCAATGGAATTGAAAGCTGTCGGATCAAGAAAGAGATTGCCCTGGGCAATATTGTAGTCATTGCCGGTTTTCAAGGGATATCCCCCGAAGGAGATATTACTACCCTGGGACGGGGAGGCTCTGATACTACCGCAGTAGCTTTAGCAGCTAGTCTGAAAGCGGAGCGCTGTATGATATTTACCGATGTAGATGGAGTTTATACCGCAGATCCCCGGATCGTACCTGAAGCTCGTAAGCTTAAACGGATTTCTTATGATGAGATGCTGGAACTGGCCGTACTGGGAGCGGCAGTAATGCAACCCCGGGCGGTGGAAGTAGCTTTGGCTCACCAGATAGAGGTGGAAGTCAGATGCAGCTTTAATAATAACCCCGGAACGATAATTACCAAGGAGGATAAGATGGAAAAAGAAGTAATGGTCAGTGGAGTAGCTCACGACGTAAACTGCGCCCACTTTGCCATATTTGACGTACCTGATCAGCCCGGTATTGCCAAGACTTTGTTTAAGGCCCTGGCCGGGGAGGGAATAAATGTGGATATGGTAATACAGGCGGCTATGCGCAACGGTCGCAATGATATTGCTTTCACCATAGGAAGAGATGATTTGAAGAAGGCAGTGGAAGTAATAAGGAGACTGACCGAAGAAATTGGAGCTTCTGGCATGACTTATGGAGATGAGGTAGCCAAGGTATCTATAGTAGGGGCCGGCATGCAGACCAATCCGGGGGTAGCTGCCGATATGTTTGAAGCCCTGGCCGATGAGAACATAAATATTCACATGATTAGTACTTCCGAAATCAAAGTATCCTGTCTCATTGACAAGGACTGCATAGAGACTGCGGTAAGGGCTTTGCACCGAAAGTTTGAATTGGATAAGGTTGATTAGCTGATCCAAACCTTGACGAACAAGCTTATCTGTTATAAAATAGTCCTTGCGTCGGGGTGTAGCTCAGTTTGGTATGAGCGCTACGTTGGGGACGTAGAGGCCGCTGGTTCAAATCCAGTCACTCCGACCATTGATAAAGGCCTAAAAGACGGGATTTCACTTTCCCGCCTTTTTTGTTTTTCTGACCATAGTTATTGACTTGTTAGTAATTCTGTTAATGTATTATTGGGAAGGGACCGGGTGTGGGAGAAGGAACCTGTCCCCGTGCCCCACCTGAGGGGAATTTTTAACTTGCTTTCAGGTGTTCTTCAAGTGACAAATTCTTCTTGGTTTATATGTTCATTGCTGCGTTTTGCTTTTTCCGCTTGAACCTGCATAAAAAGATCTTCCGAAATAATGGCTGCTAGTTGCCAGATACATATTTATCACCCTTGTTGACCAGCCGCTGATTATCGGATAATCTACGCAATGGGTTTTGCCAACCAGGAGGACATTACCGGTAAAATTTTCGTTGCTGAGCATGGTTTCTATGTGTTAACTTATTCAATCCGGTGATAAAGTAAAAAAAAGACTTATTTTCCACAACACTTTTTATACTTTTTGCCGCTCCCGCAAGGACAGGGATCATTTCTGACAATCTTTTGACTGTACACTGGTTGAATAGAGGGGAATGGCAGCAGATTGGATTTATGCTTTTGTTTCAACGATATCGGCAAAAAGTTCCTGTCAGATTAGCTGGAGAAGATATTGGAATACGAGGCAGGTAAAGTATCGCAGAATGGGTAATAGATATTTATATCTATGATCAGGAGTATACCGCTTCCATCTGGAAACTTTGCAAGATGAACCTTGCCATTCGAGGTATTGACGGTAATCCGGGAATAGAGATGCCGATACTTCGGCAATGACCCTGCATAAAAACTTGAGAGCTGATACCTCATAAGCTGGAGGAGAAAATTAAAGAGCGTTTGGGGAAATTGGGAATGAGGTCTAAAGACACTGAAATTGTCATGTATCGGTCTGCAGATGGAACATTAAAAATAGATGTGCGTATGGAAGATGAAACAGTTTGGCTGTCACAGGCCCAGATGAATCCTAGCTAAACGGTATTCAATTAAGAGGAGCTGAGTTAATTGAAGTATGTTATTTGGGGTCTTATTATTCTGTTTTTGGCAGCTTTTGTTACATCATTTACTGCACAGTATCTTTTTGCAAGAATGATGAAGAATGAGGTGCAGCAGGAATTATTTCGTGATGTCCAAAACGAGCAATTTAGGACTGTTACAGGAGAAGATCTAGACTCTCTGCCGGCACCTGTTCAAAGATGGCTTCGCAATGCAGGTGTGGTGGATAAAGAAATCGCACAGACGCTCAGATTAAAACAAAAGGGAACCCTGCGCACGGAACCAAATGAGTCCTGGATGCCGTTCACAGCGCATGAATATTTTAATTTCGAAGATCCTGGTTTCATTTGGTTTTCTAAAATTCAGGCTGCACCTTTGTTTCATATCGGTGGAAGAGATAAATATTTTGAAGGCAGAGGCAATATGCTGATCAAGGTGATGTCTCTGCTTAAGGTTGCGGAAGGTACGGGAGAAGCAATTGATCAGGGGTCTTTAGTCCGCTATCTGGCTGAACTGGTCTGGTCTCCTTCCGCTGTCTTATACGATTATGTAAAATGGGAGAGTATTGATGATCAATCTGCCCGAGCCACCATGGAATACCAAGGGGTAATGGCTGAAGGGACATTCTACTTTGGTGAAGATGGGAACCCGGTGCGGTTTTCTGCCCCCAGATTCATGGAAGCAGCCGGTGGCTATAGCATGGAACAGTGGGAGATTACTGTCGGAGATTACCAAGGGTATGACGGAATCCTGTTGCCTTCAACAGCTACTGTAACTTGGAAACTGGATAAAGGTGATTTTACCTGGTTGCATCTGGAGCTGGCAGACCTGGAATATAATGAAACGATGATCTATAATTGGTAAACTGAAGGGCTATCAAAAAGGGTATACCCTGCTTAGTCGATAATCTTAACCTTGACATCGGGGGGAGCCCAGCTAAAAAACTGCCCTTGTAAGCAGAACCTATATTTGCTAAAAATGCCGCAGCTTGAGCCCATAAGATGTTGGTCGTCATATAACAGCAAGATTATAGATCAATAAAGTGTATTTTCTTTTCCATTTTAAGATATTTGGCTTTGGATCTGTTGAGGGTCTTGAGTATTTTATCATCACCCTGGTAGCGTTTAACCCGTCTTTGCACAGCCGCTTCAGTGCCATAGAAGAAACGGGTCTTCTTGCCAAATTCACTTAAGTAATTAAATTGCCAGTATTGCCTCATTTGAAACCATCCTTTCCTAAAGGGGGGCTTTTGCAAACAATACCCCTAATCAAACAATACTATTTATTACTATATGTAATATAGCAACATGAACCAATTGGTACAACATGATACTAAATGGTACTTAATGTGATTTTACA
>CAZPSR010000101.1:0-7931 GCA_964589135.1 uncultured Syntrophomonas sp. | reverse complement strand
GATAACATAAAGACAGCCTTTATTCAAGGACAATAAAAAAAAAGACTCCCAAGGCAAATCCCAGGCAAAATACGGTTAGTTTAAGAGGATCGTCCAGTGAACCCACTACCATACCCAGAGCCACTGTATAAACCAGTATTTCAAAAAAACCGATAATTGAAGCTAATAATCTATCCCCCCGGATAACCAGTATTATTCGCACCGTACCCAATGATACGTCGATTATCCTAGCCAAAAATATAAACAATAACTGATAAATCATTTAATTATTTCCTCTCCCTCGCCTAGCCATTACCAGTTCTCTGGTGGCTTATCAGATACTCTCACCTTGCCCAGTACCGGATTCACTATAATATATTTTCTCTCATTAAAGCGGTTCTTCAAAACCACCGTACCTCCGCCGGCTGGGGCTCCAGTGCCATTAAAGCTGCATGCCGGTATACTTCCAATACGATAGGTAAAATTAGGTTCCCCCACATATTGTATCCCTTTGAGCAGGTAATAAGCTTGGGTATCACTTCGATAACGATTGAGGGATACATAAAACCTGATACTGGATGGCTGGCCCTTAAACATGGCTTCGCTGCGGGCTTCCCGCAGGGTCCAGGCCAATTGGGTGGCCGAGCTGTTCAGGGCATAATGCTGATAAATGCGGTCCAGCCGGGGCCAGGCCAGGGATAGAAGCATCCCCATTATCAGCAATACTACCATTAATTCAATTAGGGTAAAGCCTTTATGCCTGCACATAGCGAGAGATTACCTCTTCCAGCTCTTGGGCCGCAAAACTATGGTTTAATAATATTTCCAGGGTAAGCACGGCCTGGTTAATGAACATAGGCAAACCATTGATGGTTTTCAGGCCCCTGGCCTGAGCCATTTGAAGCAGTTTGGTTTGGCGGGGATTATATATTATATCACATACTACCGCATCAGGGTTTAACCGCTCCAGACTCTCTACCGCAGCCTCATCTACCCGGGGTGCCATGCCAACTGGGGAACAATTGACCAAAATATCAATCTGGGGGGCTAAACGGGCAAAGTTTTCCTGGTTCATAATGGATGCCGAGGCAGGAACAGAAGGTTGGGTAGTAATAAAATGGGCCATAGCTTCTGCCTGCCCATAATCAATGTCTAAAAATTCGGCTCTAAGCATACCCGACCGGGCCATGGCCCAGGCAATGGCCCGGGCTGCTCCCCCGGCTCCGATAAACACAACCCGGCCCCGGGGACTAACCCCATTCTCTTTGAGTCCCCGGACCCAGCCAGCTCCGTCGGTATTATAGCCTTTCAGAAACCGGCCTTCTTTTTTCACCAGATTAACTGCCTGGCAGGCCCGGGCTTCATCGGACAGCCCATCTAAAAAGGAGATAACCTTCTGTTTAAAGGGAATGGTTACATTAAAGCCTATAAAGTTAAGGGTTCTAATACTGTTTAGTACCTCTTCCAACTGCTCGGGCTGGCTCTCAAAGGGCAGGTAGACATAATTCAAGTTGTGAAGGTTAAAAAGACTATTGTACATTAGGGGAGAAAGGCTGTGCCCCAGAGGGCAGCCAATAATCGCCAAATATCTGGTAGAGCAATTTATTTCCACAATAATCCCCCCTTAAAATATAAGCGAATGCAATCATTCGCCTTAATAGCAGTTATTCATGTTACTAGTACTGGAGAGTTTTGCCTAATTCAAGAACCTTAGCTTTTCATTCTAAACCAGCGAAGAATTTGTAGGGCCCCCTACGGGGACTGGCAGGTGCCACTTAACAGCACTATCAAGGTAGCTTCGGCATTATCCTAAAGATGATGCTAAAATACTGGGCTAACCGGGAAAAAATTAATCAGCAAAATCCTTCTTCAAATAACGTTCTCTATTTTTGGGCTTTTAGCTGGCCTATTTTAGGCATAACTATTTTTTCCATCAGGCGGGATATTTTGGTGCCAATAAACTCTCGCCGATCCAGGGGCACCACCAGTATGGTAATGAGTCCAGCCCGGTTCCCCCCCAAGATATCGGTAAAAAGCTGATCCCCAATTACCGCCGTTTCTTCCCTTAGCAAGCCCATTAAATGGACTGCCCGTAAAAAAGAGCGGGGATTGGGCTTGGCTGCTCTATGAATATAAGGTATATCCAGGCTTTGGGCCACCCTAACAATGCGTTTTTCCCCATTGTTGGATAATATACAGGCCTTAAAACCCATGCTTTTTATTTGCTTAAACCATTCCTCGACCTGAATGCTAATTTCATTGCTGTTCCAAAGGGTAATGGTGTTATCCAAATCCAGGATAAAACCCTTCACCTGCCGCTCTTTCAAATCATCCAGGGCAATATCATGTATAGAATCCACATAAATATCAGGATAAATCATTTTCAACATATTTTTTCCTCAACTTTAATATTGCGCAATAACTAAAACTGGATAAGGAGCCCATCTCTGAGCAATTCCGCCGCTGACTCCGGATCTACTGGATTAATATAATAACCGCTGGCAATTTCAACCGCATTGGAGATTACCAGACGAGGAACTATTTCAATATACCAGTGATACCCATCCGTCCCGGAAACATTTACCGGGGCACTGTTTATCATAATATTATAAGAAGGATTATCTAGCAAAGCAAGCATAGACCCCAGATATCCTCTTAACAAGGCCTGTAAATCCTGGATTTCAGCCTCCTCAATATCCGCAAAATACTCCTGATGTTTTTTAGGAATTATCCAGACTTCATAAGAAAATCGGGGAGCATAAGGGCTAAGGATTATGAAATACTCACTTTCATATATTATTCTATCCTGGCCCAGCTCTTCTTGGATCATCTGGCATAACAGACAGGAGCCTTGTTCTCTAAAGTATTTGCTGACCCCTGAATTATGGGTGGGCACCATAGGATAAGCCAGAATCTGGCTATGGCTGTGATCCTGGGATGCTCCAGCAAACAAGCCTTTGTTTTTATATATTTGAATATACTTAATTCGCTCATCGCCGGCTAGAACCTTAAACCGTTTTTGCAGCATCGTAAAGAGCAAGGATACTTGTTCGGACGGAAGTTCATGCAGTTGTATGCCGTGCTGAGGAGTTTCGATTACTACCTCATGATGCCCCAGTCCATGGCAACGAGCGTAAATTCCGTTGGATTGATACTCCAAATCATCCCGGTTCAACTTAAACATAGCAAACTTGTTGGGTACGGTTCGAATCAGCCATCCTTTCTGATTAGGCAGTGAAGCAGGCTGCCGAAAGGCATCCAGCTCCCCACCGGTTAGGGCCTCATTCCCCTCACAAAAAGGGCACACTTTATCACCCAAAGGACAGGTTTTAGCACTTTTATTGATAGGGAAAGCAGAAGGCTTCAAAGCCTTGCCGTTAGCTATTAAAACCCAGCTATCTCTGATCAAATCTCTACGTAGTTCTGTCATTACCCCCACCCCTGTCTAATCTGCTGCAACAGCAGTCAATCCTAAGGTTTAAAACCAAGCAACGGGGCCTTCCTCCATATTAAAACGAAAATCAAGCAGATGTTAATATATATTCTTATTCTAAAATACTATACTGAAGGCATTATCTCCTTTAAGCAGCTCATACCTTCTATCTCCCATCACTCCCATCAGGCCAGGATAAATAGGGCTTTATGAACTACCAGCATCTCTAGCTTTATTTTATGTTCCAGGCAGCCTTAGCCCCCTCTTGTACTGCTTCCAGTATCCCCCGGGGCTGGCTGGCATCTCCTATTAAAAAATGAGGAATCTGCTCCCGGTCCAAAACCTGGCTTAATTCATTACAGGATTGGCTACCAATGGCAATAATCACTTGTTTAACCGGAGCCACCTGATCTTTCCGGCCTTCTCTTTCTATTACCACCCTATCAGCCAATATCTCAACTACCCGGGTATTCAAACACAAACTATAACCGGCTTGCTGCAAGCCTTCATGCAGTAAATAGCCATGTCCAGAGGACTTTTTTACCGGTGAACGCAAAGCAGCCTCTATCACCCTCACTTCGGATATGCTGTGGGATCGCAGATAATCCGCCGTCTCCATTCCTACCAGGCCCCCACCAATTATCACCGTGTGATCAGTCTTAGCCACCTTTCCCTGCAGTACCTGAGCTGCCTCTACCACCTGGGTTCGGTAGATTCCGGGAATATCTGGCCTTAGGCTCTCAGCACCGGTAGCAATTATAAGCACCTCCGGGGCCTGCTGGCGGATCAAATCCAGGTCCGCTTTGACCCCTAGCTTAAGGCAGGCTCCAGCCTTAGCCGCTGATTGGGCCAATTGGCGGATCCATCGGCCATAGGCCTCCTTATTAGGTGCTCTGGCTCCTATTTTGACCTGCCCTCCACACTCCAGCTCTTGTTCCAGCAACAAGACTTCATGCCCCAAGCGGGCTGCTTGCCAGGCCGCACTCAATCCGGCCGGTCCCCCTCCCACCACCAAGACCCTCCGGGGCTGGGAGCTGGCAGTTGATGGATAAACTAATTCTTGTCCGGTGGCAGGATTAATAGCGCAGCGAATACCTTTACCCAGGTATAGGTGCCTTAAACAACCCTGGTTACAGGCCAGACATTCAAAGGTCTGATCGTCCCGGCCAGACAGAGCATTTTTCAAAAAGTTAGCGTCGGCCAGATGCTGGCGACCGAACGCAATTAAATCCACCTCTCCCCGGGCTAATTTCTCCTCCGCCTGCCATGGATGGGTGAATCGTCCTACTGCTATCACCGGTATTCCTGCCTTTTGTTTGATCTGAGCGGCCAGATCAGCGTTAAATCCAGCCGGATACTCTATACTGGGGCATACCATGGCACCTGGACTGACCGGCGTGCCAAAAGAGGCATGAATAAGGTCGATTCCAGCCTGGGCCAAAAGATCAACTATTCCGGCCATATCCCTAATGGTATATCCCCCCGGCAAATATTCTTCAGCCGATAATCTAAGGGATAATGGAAAATCCGGCCCCACTTGCTGCCGCACCTCTTTAATGACCTCCAGCATAAAACAGGCCCGCTGCCTGAAACTCCCGCCATAATTATCTTGGCGGTGATTGGTCAACCCCGATAAAAACTGCATTAACAGGTAGCCATGAGCCCCATGCAGCTCCACTCCATCAAAGCCTGCCTTCCGGGCCCTTACTGCCGCCTGCCCAAAGCCTTTAATAAGATCCTGTATTTCTTCCCCGGGCAACTCCCGGGGGGTTATTCCATATAAACCAGGCAAAGCGGAAGGTGCTACAGCTCTGCCCCTCTTTAGCTGATACAGGCTTTCCCTGCCCACATGATAGATCTGAATCATGGCCCTGGCTCCATTTTGCTGTACTGCCCGGGCCAGCTGGCTAAGCCCATTTATAAAGCGGTCATGGTATATTCCCAACATTCTCGGGGTTTCTAGGCCGTCGGGATGAATGGCCGTAGCCTCGGTAATAATTAAAGCTGCTCCACTGGCTGCCACTCGCCGCATATAGGCCAGATTGGCCTCACTGACACTAGCATCCAGGTGGCCTAAAACAGTGGTAATAGGAGGCATCACTACCCGATTTTCTAATTCCATACCCTTTATTTTTAGGGGTTTTAGCACTTGCTCATATTTATGTATAGCCATATCATGGTGCTCCATTAGCAAATTAATCGAGACTTCGGTATACTAATAATACGAAAAAACAATTATACAAAATCCTCAACCAGGTATTTGGCCTATTTTGACTTGTTATTAGATATAAAATATTTTACCATGAAAATCATAAGCAGGTGTCCCAATTAAGGTTCTTGTCCCATGATAGTATTTGATAAAGATAAACCGGGTAGTTTGGCTATTTGCTTTAAACCCTGATAAGAACATTAGCCCAGATTAATTTATTGGAGCATTCCTGTATAACAGGGGTCTTTGAAAAAGAGATGCCGTTCAATACAATTGGATTGTGCTGATCCAGAGAAGAAAGGCACAAAAGATTTAAACTTCTCGGCCAATGGGTGCAGGATATATGTAGAAATAATTAGTTTATTAAGGGAGGAAAATATCTTGCTGGAAGATAAAATACGTTCTTTTAGCGGACGTAAAGCTAAGATCTTAGGACACGAGAATACTTTTAAATCGGCAGTACTCTTGCCCCTTTTCTTCGAAAATGGCAACTGTTATGTCTTGTTTGAAAAGCGAGCCTGGACCATGAACCGCCAACCGGGGGAAATATGTTTTCCCGGCGGAGCCCAGGAACCAACTGACGATTACACCGAATATACCGCCATTAGGGAAAGCAGCGAGGAACTCGGGCTCCCCCCTGAATGCTTTGAGATTATAGCTTCTCTGGATATCATGGTAAGCACCTTTAGTTCCATTATCATTCCCTTTCTGGCCATCGTCAAAGACCTGAAGAAATTAAATATTAACCGGGCCGAGGTGGAAAAGGTTTTATTGATTCCCCTGGAATTTTTCCTGGAAAATCCGCCTGAAGTCCATTACATTGAAACCACCGCCCACCCCCCAGAAGATTTCCCCTTCCACCTGATTCCCCACGGTCGGAATTATCCCTTTCGAATTGGATTGATTCCCCAGTACTTTTATAACTGGGAAGGGGAAATAATATGGGGACTTACGGCCTCCATTCTGCACCATTTTATAGAATTGCTAAAAAAGGCGGGAATCGATTAAGCGATAAAGCCCGAAGGCTCTTGGGGGTAATTATAAAAGTAAGCTAAGGCAGGTCTTCCCAGCCTCAGTAAGCATGAAAATACATTTCTGGAAAGCAGGCCATCTAGCCCATGAATGGCCCTGGCTCCATCAGCTAGTGGTTAAAGCTCATTTGCCTCATTTCTATAGCAGGCAACAAAAAAGCCGTTTTCACGGCAACTAATTAATCGATTCCAAATATCTTTAGGATTCTGCACTCAGCTCCCTAATCAGCTTCTTTAAGGCCCTTTTCTCAATACGGGAAACATAAGACCTGGAAATGCCCATTTTACGTGCAATCTCCCGCTGAGGTTCCTTGTAGCCGCTGAACACCCCGTAGCGCATCTCTATGATCTGCCGTTCCCGGTCGCTGAGCACATCAATCTTGGATAGAATTTTCTCTCCTTGCAGTTTCATATCCACTATATCGACAATCTCATTATCTTCAGCCAATATGTCTATAAGCGCAATTTCATTGCCTTCTTTGTCATAACCAATAGGATCATAAATAGAAACCTCAGTTCTTTTCTTTTTTAGGTTCCTTAAATGCATTAAGACTTCGTTTTCTACACAACGGGCCACATAGGTAGCCAATTTAACCCCCTTTTCATTGTCAAAAGTTTTAATGCCTTTGATCAGGCCTATGGTGCCAATGGAAATCAGATCCTCCATATCTTCGCCTGTACTCTCGTATTTCCTTACCACATGGGCTACCAGTCGCAGGTTGCGTTCAACCAGTATATTGCGAGCATCCTCACTGCCTTCCCTCAATTCCTTTAGATAGCGTTTTTCCTCGGTTTCGTTTAAAGGTTGGGGAAAAACCTGGTTATTGAGATAGGCAAAGAGAAACAGACTGCCTTTAACTACCGCAGCAACGGCCAAAAACCACCCCAGGAAGGACACTAAAACACCCCCTGACATTATCGGCCCCAAAAAGAGAGCGCTTTACACTATATGCAGGTGTTCCTCATAATGTGAGCGTTTTTTACATGAAAATTTTGGGTTAAACCCGCATTCTCCTATTAATGCCAAGCAGGGTATTTGGATGGGATATACAATCGCATAGCCTATTATATCTTTTCTCGCCAATTCAATGTTATGAATCCTGTAAGTATTCATGTATAAGCCCATGCAGCTTTCTTCCCAGCACTCATGGCCAATATTACAGTAGCAGCCCCAGTCACAATGTCTTTAAACCGTAGCACTAAGATGGTAACCACAAGCTCCGTTAATGTAGTGCCTACCAACCAATTGAGGAAAGGAGGAGTAAACTTGTTCATAAGA
>CAZPSR010000100.1:0-7956 GCA_964589135.1 uncultured Syntrophomonas sp. | reverse complement strand
AGTATGATATACGGCATAGCTGAGAGTTGTCGAATAAGGTCGACCCGCCTTGTGGTTTCAAATCGCAATTTTGCTGCCCAAAGCTCATTCTACCGCCAAAATGAAGCTTTGTTCTCTAAAACTTTGTGATGGTGGTAGAACGGGGGCTCTTTTATGAAAACAATCATCAATAAACTACCAGGCATTCTGATTGCGGCCATCATCGCAATCCCGGCTTGGCTGCTTGGAAAATCGTTTCCCATCATCGGCAGCCCGGTACTGGGTATCCTGTTCGGCATGATACTGGCTTTCTGGAAACGGCCGGTCATATTTGAAGAAGGCGTAAAATATACATCCAAAAAACTGCTGCAATATTCCATTATATTGCTTGGCTTCGATATGAATCTATTCAATGTTTTTAAAGTCGGCAGTCAGACGCTCATATTAATGTCTTTTACTCTGACTGCGGGTTTCGTGACTGCCTTTATAACCAGCAAACTGCTGAAAGTTGACGGCAATACCGCCACGCTGATCGGTGTCGGCACATCCATCTGCGGTGGTTCGGCAATTGCGGCGACTGCTCCGATTATACACGCAAACGATGAGGAAATGGCGCACTCCATTTCAACAATCTTTTTATTCAACGTCATTGCAGCGTTTTTGTTTCCTTTTCTCGGACATGTACTAAACATGAGCGACTACAGCTTTGGCATGTGGACCGGAACCGCAGTGAACGATACGTCTTCGGTCATAGCGGCAGGTTATACCTTCAGCAATGAGGCAGGTAATCTCGCAGTTATCGTGAAGCTAACCAGGACGCTAGTAATTGTTCCAGTAACCCTTGTCCTTGCGTTTTATACATCGAGAAAAATAGCCTACGGTAAATCCGGGAGCAGCTACAATATCGCGAAAATATTCCCCTGGTTTGTACTTGGGTTTGTAGCAGCCTCCGTTGTTAATACCTTCGTACCCATGCCGGGCACCGGCAGTTTTCTCGCTCAGGTAGGAAAGTTTGTCATAGTTATGGCGATGGCTTCCATTGGTCTGAACACCAATGTAGTAAAACTTATAAAAACCGGCAGCAAGCCGATTTTACTTGGCTTTATCTGCTGGGTCGTTTTATCGTTGACCTCACTCGGAGTACAGTTTGCAATATTAAAAGTATGATCTATCAACATTATCACAACCTGTATAAGATAATAACTCAGGGTCTGAACCCGAGTTATTGCATGTGGTGGTGGTACCCGCCAAACCATAGGCTTGATCGAAGCAGGATAATATAACCCTTCATTGAAACTTTGCATTGCCATATGTAAAGCACTGGGCAAAACCTTAGATGAATTATTTTGGGCAGAGACATCATGAGCTTTTTACTGATCTCCATAGTGGAGGTGGGTTATTCTGTTCTTCTTTATAGGTTCAAATAAGTCAAAGACCGCCCCTACAAATATGTTTTTTTCTAGTTCTTCAAGCATAAAAAAAGGAAGCAAGACGTCAGACTGTGTGAAAAGGCAGGTTCACACAGTCTGATGTCTTGCTTCCCCAGAACCCGGATCATTTGACATAAACTGATAAATATGTGATAATAGTACTGTCTCTACCATTACAGGGAACTTAAAAATGCTCCTGTTCCATGGACAGGGGCATTTTATTTTGACTAAAAGGAGGTGGAGATATGGTAAATATGGTATTAGATTTAGTGATAATCTTTGCATTAAATGTCTTTAGCACTTGTATGAGTAACCTAAGAACTAACTTCTTAGCCCAGAAGACCATTAAGCCTGTTTATGTAATCACTTTTATTGATGCTTTGGTATTTGTTTACGCTTTTAAGCTAATAGCAACTTCTTCCGGATATGGGTATATATTAGCCTTTGCTTTAGGCAGAATATCCGGGGTTTTTTTGGCCAGTAAAATAGATAAAAAACTGGCATTTGGTCTGCTGGAAGTAAATGCTTATAAACATCCCGAAGAAGGTAAGGTTTTGGCAGATACTTTACGGGAACAGGGATACTCTGTAACTACTACCTTGGGCTACGGTATGGAGGGCAAGGAACGATTGATCCTGACCGCTATTCTGCCCCGCAAGCACTTCCCTGATTTCCATGAAATAATGGAACAGGACGGCAAGGTGAACATGTCCGTGAAATCTATAAGCAAAACCTACGGCAAGGTAGGCGGCATTAATGCGCTCGGGTGATATGTACCCTGGGGTCAGTTGGCTAAGACCATTAGCTGTCCTACCGCCGCCAGATTCATCCTATGAAACATTCCTGACCCCAGTATCATCCTTCAGTCGGCAATTATCTACTGCTGTTTCTTTAAATATCTTTTCTTTATCCTTCTAAGGATGCAGGGGGACGCTTTGCTTCCCATGCTACATACCAAAATTTGTGCGCAAGACGGTTTCATATGTCCCTTTAGGATTCGGAGCGAATACCGCTTTAAAGCCACCCTCCCAAAGCCCAATTTCTATAATGAATTCATATCTGCCGTCCCCATTGAGATCGGCGATATCCGTCAGCTTCAGGGTATGGCAATGTTCGATATCCATGATATTATACTGTCCCCCACTGAAGGTGACCGGTCCTGCTGTAAAACGGTGCAGATCACTATGCAGAATCTGTATCGCCCCGTCACCATCTTGATAGAGAAGAACGGAAAAGGTCCCTACATCATCCTTGGTCCCTTCTCCTTCGATAATCGGCCAGTATCCGTTTTCTTCCGGAGTTGGATGGTTGGCCGCAAATATATACTCATCTCTGCCGTCCCCGTTAAAGTCAGCTTTGAAGCCTTGTATGAAATGAGAAATGGTATTCCCCATTCCGGCATCAGCAAACAGCTTTCTTAAGGTCTTCTCTGCCTCGCTTGTTGCGGCAATGTTCTTTTCAAGATCGGCAGGAAAGCTAGCAGAACCGCTGTTGGTCACTAAAGTGCCGGTGTTTTGCTCATAGCTCCAATCCTCTCCAATAGGGAAATAGGTCCAGAAGGAATATTCCGGGATCTTAAGGCCGTTAAATTCAGGGCCCAGAGTGGTGGGCAGCGAAAAGATCCGGTGACTGGTGTGGCTGTTTCCCTCAAAATGATAGAGCTTACCATATTGGGAAAACTTCTCCTTGATCCCCTCCGACTCAAAGCTGCCCAGGCCGAAGTCCTCTTCGGTTTGCCAGATGATATGCTTGGCATCACCGAGCAGGGTTTGATCCTTGCAAACATGGTATTCCGGTACTGCCAACAGGTCTTGGGCATAGAAAGCAGCAGCATTCCCCGCCCCGATTTCATAATTTCCGCTGGTATCACACAAGCTGTGCCAGCCATTCTTGTCAAAACTGCCTAGCAAAAGGCCCTCTGAAAAGAAGTAAGCTGTCTCAGATGGGGCATGATCATTCTTTTCTTCTCCCTTGACAGGCTCTTGTTCACTTGGCTTATCTCCCAAGGATCCATCTTTCGTTGTAAGGTCCTTCTGCACGCCGCTGCAGCCAAAAAGCAAAAATAACATTATCAGGACTATGATTCCCGATATAAATCGTTTCATACTTTCCCCGCCTTCTTCATATTCCCTAAGCAGTATCAGCATCCGGTCATAAAATTGATAAACGCCTGCTTTTAATTATACGATATTTAAGCATACTCCCTGACATCATATTGCATATCATCGGTGCCAGGCACCAACTTATCATTATAGTCAGGGTCAATCCCTCGGTTTTCTTTACCTTTTCAAAAATTCCATCTCTTACTGGAAGATAAAACAACGACGAGGAAGTGAAAAAGCGATTATCGCATTGGCTAGGAAGTTACTGATTATCATCTATACGATACTTCGTGACAATGTTCCTTATAATTTTCGTGTGAACTTATTTGCCCACCTGATGCTGATTTCCTCAACGCATCAGCCACCAATAGTCCTGCCGGCAATCAAGAATGTAATCAACATATACCGTCTGATCCTTAATTTGATAAAGAATTAAGTAGCATTTCTTAATAAACATCTTATGATATTTATTAGCTGGGATAAATTCAGCATTCAGAAATGGATAGCGTTCCGGCATTTGATTTAGAGATCGAATGGCATCTAGCAGATCGTTTTTCACCTTGCGGGCAGCGGAAGGACTTTTCTGGGCTAGAAACTGAACATGGCCCGCCAGCATACGGCGTGCACGATCTGAGATAATAACTTTATACCGAGGTTTCTTTACCATGTTCTACCTCATCAATAATACCGTCAAGATATCTATCCAATTCATCCGGCGTAATTCCCTCCCGCCCTGCCAGGCGGTCTTCCTCGACAGCCAAGAGTTCTTCACGCAGCTTTAACATCTTCTCACGACGTTTAAATGCCTCTATATCCATAACCACAAGATCACCCTCACCGTTTTTGGTCAGGTATACGGGCTCACCGGTAGACTTACATAAATCCGCAATGTCGTTATAATTCTGTCTTATAGCTGCCGATGGTTTGATATGCATAGCACCAACTCCTTATAGCAGTATTCTAATCATATTGTAACTTTTTAATGCTACACAATCAATCGCTTTAGTTTGCAGCCTTGGCAAATTCGATGATTTCGTCATCAAATCTTTTCTTAATGATGTATTCGACCCTCTCTAAATACACGCCCGTGCCGGGTTCATTAACAAAGAGGCTATGCTTTTTAACATAGCCTCTTGCTTCTGCCTTACGGTATCAGTTATCTCCCATTGATTATTGATCTAAATGTATAGTGAATTTCTCCCCCACCTGTTCCCAATCATCACTTGTCTTGCCGCTTTTTTCAGGAAGTTTGACGGCATAGGGAGTTAGAGTAATCAATGTAATTTCATTAGACAAATCCCCCCCATGCAAATTTTGATATTCAAATATCAAGTCTTCGCCTGAAACGCTGGTGAGGGTAAATTCCACTTCATTTTCCAAGTTATCGCGGCCTCTTAAATCAATCTCGTAAGAATGTTCAGAACGATCTTTCACTTCTTACATAATCGATGGATTAATATTTGGCAATTCCTCCAACCCAATTTTTAAAGCTGTTTCTTTATAACGGTTTTCAGAATCCAGGCATAATGATCAATGACATACGCCAAGGCATCTTGATTTCTCGTCTTCATCTGGGCAACAAAGTTTTCTTCACTTATCTTCAATGTCCCACCTCCACCATTGACTTTATTTCTACATGTAGATTTTTCTTCTCACCTAATACCCCGTACGTAGCAGTGAAAATCTATCGGAGGCCAATGATTTTTGGAGTTCCTCGATGTTCGTCACTTTCGTCCCATCCTTTACATTATTATATTTAGGTGTTTGGTGCCAGGCACCAACTTATCCCAGGCACCAACTTATCAACTTAAGAACCAAGCTAACTAACGCCCGGGGCTAAATTGAATTCTCCATGACTCTCTTAATTGCGCACATAGCTGCGTACCCAGCCATTTCGATTGGAGTAGCGTACCAGATTTTTGTAATTCCTATATGGTAGTATAGCATCTCATACTTGACAAGTGTGGTCTATCACAGTAAACTTTATATTGGGTCTATCGCAATAAACCTTTGGGGGTAAGATTCTAATGGAAAAATATAAGCTGTTTGATGCCGAGTATAAATTAGCCGTTCTGGTTTGGGATAATGAGCCCATTAATTCCACCGATCTGGTGAGATTATGTGCTGAGCAGTTGGGCTGGAAGAAGTCGACCACCTACACTATGATAAAAAAACTGTGTAAGCGCGCCATTCTCCAGAACCGGGAGGCAACAGTTACTGCGCTGGTCAAACGTGAAGATGTACAAAAGTATGAAAGCAGAGCGGTCTTAGCCAGATCCTTTGACGGATCGCTGCCCCAGTTCCTTACCGCTTTCCTTGACAACCAAAAGCTATCCCAGCAGGAAGCCGAGGAATTGAAGAAGATTATTGAGGAGGCGGTAGAATGAGTATTTTGCCGGAGCTGTTTTCCACTATACTGGGCATGAGTATCACAGCCTCCCTGGTTATTATCGGAGTGGTTCTGGTACGCATATTACTGAAAAAAGCGCCCAAGGCCTTTTCTTACGCCTTGTGGGCGGTGGTTCTGTTCAGACTCCTCTGTCCCCTTTCCTTCACTTCTGCTTTTAGTTTTTTGGGGCTGCTTAATATTAACCCTTCCCATAATGCCGGGGGGTTGGCTTTTGGGCCTAATAACATCAACCCTGTTCCAGCATCCTCCTTTCCAGTCGGTATGGACAAATCAGAGCAAGCCATGAATTCTTTTTCCCAGTCGACTGCAAGCATAGTCAACCTCAATCCTATGCCTGCAGCAATTGAGGTTTTGAGTATTTTATGGCTGCTGGGCATTGTGGTACTACTTACTTACAGTGTGGTCTCATATATAAGAGTAAGAAAGAAACTATTACCCGCCACCTTGTTTAAAAACAATATTTACGAATCAGATCAAATCGACACCGCCTTTGTCTGTGGGTTTATCCATCCCAAAATCTATGTTCCGACAGGAGTTGGGAAGGCTGATTTACCATACATTTTGGAACATGAGCATACCCACATCCGCCGGAAGGATTATCTCATCAAACCATTGGCGTTTTTGGTAGTCATCCTGCACTGGTTTAATCCCCTGGTTTGGTGGTCTTTTTACCTTATGAGCCGGGATATGGAAATGTCCTGTGACGAGAGTGTTTTGAGCCGCTTGGGTAAAGGAGCCAGAGCTGCTTACTCCAGTTCCTTGCTATCCCTTTCTGTAAGGAAATCAGCTCCTTTAATGGCCCATCCATTAGCTTTTGGCGAAAGCAGCGTAAAAGCCAGGATTAAGAATATTATTAATTACAAGCAACCGAGGTTTTGGGTCATAATAGTGGCTATCCTGGCAGTTGGCCTATCGGTGCTGGCTTTCACCGCCAATCCTGATAAAAAGGGAATAGATGAATTAGACCCCATTCGCAGTATAGCCGAAGAAGTTATGGAACGGGATATTGCCAATTATGAAGCAAACCCAAAGGTACAAATCATTGACCATAAGATTACCCGCCTGGAACTATTAGAAAGTTTCGATGCTCTGGCAGATACCCCCATCCATGTTTATGCCCTGGAATACCGGCTGCTTCCTGATGATTTAAGCCAATTAGTACTGGCCGGTGGTATGGATGTGGATGAGGATGGTTGGCTTAAAGAAACCTGCAGCATGGGCAGTCCGCTATTAGTGATATCTAAAAATAACGGCAGTATCGAACTGGTAGGGATAGTCTGGACGGGGGAAAGCTTTGGCAAGGGAGAATTGGAGTCAGCGGTTAAGGATTTATTGGCCCAAAAAGCCTCACAAGAAGCTAAGATAGAAAAGCTGGTAGAAGAAAATCTATCCATAATAATGTCTTCCCCTAAGGAAGCTTCCAATCCCTATGCTTATATTCAGGCTCATGAGCAGGAATATGAAAATATAAAAAAATTTGGCGGAGAAGAAGCTCTGCAATATATGCTGGACCAATTTGAGAAAGGCTATGCAGAAGGTCTGCGCGGGGTTATTATGATGCAGTTATGTAAGGATCTTCTGGGCCTACGCAACAACGTGACTGATGATACACTATCTCCCATAGAGTGGTATCAGGCTCTGGATATCAGAGACGAAACCAGGCTGCCGGATTTTCAGTATGAGGGCCAGGATCCTATCGAAAAGCTGGTTTATACTACCGAAATAGAATATTACTCCTCTCCTCACCAAGGATTCACCATAGTTGCCCCCAAGATATTTGGCAGCTATGAAGAGGGCCAGTTGCTGAGAGTTTTTGTCACCACCTATAGCGCCAGATACAAGCTTTACGATAAGGTGCTGGATCAGGTGGGAGGCGGGGTTATCCCAGCAGCTATCACCTATAAAAAGGATATAAACGGCAATTATCTGCTGCTTGACTACCAGCAGTCCCAAGATGGCGCCCATTGGGCTCCTTCTGTAAGGGGGTTTTGCCGGATGCCGGTATCCGGCCAGGAGATTCCAGGGCTGGCTGATG
>CAZPSR010000099.1:0-8034 GCA_964589135.1 uncultured Syntrophomonas sp. | reverse complement strand
GGTTTTTAGCTTACCTACGAGGAATTGAAACGCCAAGGAACGTGATATTGAGGGGTATGGCTCAATGGTTTTTAGCTTACCTACGAGGAATTGAAACTTGTAGTTAGGGTGCCATGTTTTTGCAAATAGACTTGTATATAAAAGAAGGGGGAAAAGCTTTGACCAAGCCAAGATTTAAATCCAATGTAGTTGTCGAGCAAGACGAAAGAGGGTGGTTTACAGCATCAGTTCAGGAGTCGCCAGGATATCAGGTCCAGGCCGAGAATCTGGATGAATTAAACCGTAGATTGACCGATCTTATGCAATTACTTCTGGAAATAGACGACAAAGCAAGATATGTCTGGACAGATGCTTCATTGGGCTTTATTACTTTCGGATAGTATTGTTTCATATATGATAGCAATAAAATTACAGTAAGAGCTGGGTTAGTATAGGTTAATAAATAGAAGCGTGCCCACTGAATGTAAAAATGTTGTTCTCCGCCTCTTGCTCAATATATTGCGGATACGACTGCTGCTGACCCCGATTATATTAGGGGTTTATCTTCTTCTTCATCAACCATGGCTGCTTTTAACGATTATTTTAGTGGCCTTGCTTTTGGCTTTAAGCCTATCCAGATAATTAAACTCCGTGAACATCTAATTAATATGAATTGGCATTTTAGGCCTTTATGTGTTATGCGGGAAGATCTTACTTATGCTCTGATTGGGATGAGGGAGTTACTGGATGCAGTACTTTGCGGGGCAATATGAGTTTTACAGAACTGAAGACTTCAATCGGGGAGTGGAAGCCAATGCTGTAAGCCAGGATGATGAGGTGGAATTTATGCCAGATTTAATATATTCATGGGCAAAAAAAGTAAAATGTTAAATTAAATGGAAATATAAAACATAGTTGACAGCCCTTGGCTACTGGGTATACAATGTACATATAATGGGTATTCCACCTGTGGAGGCGGAGTACCCAATCTTGTTTTTTGGGCGAGTTTCCATTTTATGTCTTTGAGCGGAGGGACTGTTTATGAAAGAAATTGAGCTGTCACCTGAGACCATTAAAGGGCTGCGAGAACATTTAGAAGATATCAATGCACGGCAAAGCCAGATTATCGAGGACTTTATAGCCAGGAATTGTGATGAATACCGGGATTATACTGCAGGTTTTAAGAAATATTTGCTGCAGCTGCATGAATTAGTGGAGAAGTCCAAAGAGGTGACGGGAAAGGATAGCGGTATGCCCATTATCACTATCGGAACCCTGGTTAATGTAATGAATAGTGAAAATCAGAAGGAGTTTTCTTTTCATATTGTTAGTCCAAACTATAATAGAAGAAACAGCCGGGATGTATCTTGCCTGTCCCCGGTGGGCCGAGCTTTGCTGCTGAAACAGGTGGGGGATGAAGTCCTGGTTGAGGCTCCCGGAGGCATGTTTAAATATCTGATCAAGTCCATTAATTATATCGGAGAATAAAGCTGGGATGGCCCCGGACCACCTTACTAGCAGGGGTAATAGCCATCAAATTTCCGCCCTTCCTAGCTTAATTATAGGGAAAAATTCAATGAAACCTTAATCCAAGCAAGTTATTTATCTGCGCATGTGAATTAAATAACTTGCTTATCACGTGTCGAATTATGTAAAATAATATTAAGTGTGATTATTTGGCAAAGGTATGGAAGAAGATCATTCGCTTCTATACAGGATAAGGAGGTTGTTGGTATTTTGCCTACAGTAAAAGAAGTCGGATACCATGAATTTAAGAAACTGCTCCGGGAACGTTATGATAAGAGCTGGATGGAGTGGATTTTGGGAGTATGTCCTAACGGCATGTTTTTGGAAGAAACTGTATTGATGGTAGATTTGGATGAAACCGCTGAGAAATTGGGGTGGGTATCAAAGACTACTGCAAAGGGATCTTCTGGAACCATGGAACAATGAGGTTCTTTAGTTAGGATGAGAGTCATCTAGTCTGGATGATTTGATTTGTTTGCCAGTTTGGTAGCAATAACATACTGAGCTTATATGCAGAACAAAACGAAATTAAACTTTTGGCAAAAAATCCTCTATAAGAGGTTTTTTGTTTTTTTCTCCGGTATGGGCTTGCTTTCCTTGTTTAAACCGCCCAGGTAGCGTAAAATAATAACATTGCAATAAAAGCCTTATGGAGGTTATGACTTGTATTACTGGATAATACTGGCTTTGGTTGTTCTTTTGGACCAGAGCAGTAAATGGTGGATAATGAGCACCCTTATGATGGGTGAGAGCAGGCCTCTTATTGATGGGGTTTTGTGGTTGACCCATGTGCATAATCAGGGAGCAGCCTTTAGTCTGCTACAAGGCCAAATTGCCTTTTTTGTTATTCTCTCTATAATTGTAATCATCGGTTTGTCCATTTGGGTCGCACGATCCCGGCCCCCAGCTCGACTGGCCATGATGCTGGGTTTACTCGGCGGGGGAGCCACCGGCAATCTGATAGACCGGCTGAGGTTTTCCCATGTAATTGATTTTTTGGATCTCCATTGGTGGCCGATATTTAATTTTGCGGATATGGCTATTGTTGGCGGAGGTATTTTGTTATTAGGATATGTTTTTATGCTGGAGCGGAGTGAGAGGATAAATGGCTAGCAGAGCAATAATTACCGTAGAAGAAGATATGGAAGGGGAGCGCCTGGATGCTTTGGTAGCTGAGCAGATATCTGGTCTTTCCCGTACCATGGTGAAAAGTTTGATTAAAGAGGGGTACATACTGGTGGATGGCCAGCTTTGTAAAAGCAGCTATCGGCTAAGGGAGGGTCAGGAAATTCTGGTGGAGCTACCTGCTCCGGAAAAGACCGAAATCCCAGCCCAAAATCTTCCCTTACATATAGTTTACCAGGATGAGGACCTGGTAGTAATCAATAAAGAAAAAGGAATGGTAGTTCATCCAGCTCCCGGCCACCAGGATGGTACCATGGTAAATGCTCTACTTTTTCATATAAAAAGTCTGTCAGAAATTAATGGTGATTTGCGCCCCGGAATTGTCCACCGTCTGGATAAGGATACTTCGGGAGTAATGGTAGTGGCTAAAAATGATGCCGCCCACCGCAGCCTGGCAGACCAGATAAAAGACCACACTATAAACCGGGAGTATGTGGCTTTGGTACATGGAGTGATAAAAGAAAACCTGGGTACTATTGATGCTCCTATCGGGCGCAGCAAGGTGGACCGCAAGAAAATGGGGGTTGTAGGAAACGGCAGGCAGGCTATCAGCAATTACCAGGTCTTACAGAGATACCGCAATTATACCTTGGTCCGGGTAAAACTGTTAACTGGGCGAACTCATCAGATCCGGGTGCATTTTGCCTATATCAAGCATCCGGTAGTAGGTGATCCGCTCTATAGTTCGGCTAAGCAACATTTCAATTTGGATTCCCAGGCTCTGCATGCCAGGGTCTTGGGCTTTTTCCATCCGGCTAGTGGTGAGTATATGGAGTTTAGCAGTGAACTGCCGGAATATTTCCAGGCGATAATCAGGGAACTTGATCTAAGGGACCAAACTTGATTGCGGTGGGACGCAGGGACAGGTTCCTTGTAACACTTGCTGGAATACAGTTTAACTTGACAGTTGGAATAGCTTGGCTTAAAATTCATTAGGAACCTTTAAGTTGGCCCCGTGAGGCTAGCAAGGATTGGCGGGATTATTAGGCCTGCTTTCAGTCTTACGGCTGAAAGCGGGCTTTTGTTTCGATAAGGAGGGTCGCAGTGGAAGTTCGGGATAAAAACACCATAATGGACGAGATGGCTATCAAAAGAGCTTTAACCAGGATAGCCCATGAAATTATTGAGAAGAATAAAGGTGTAGATAACGTGGTCATAATTGGTATCCGCCGGCGGGGAGGACCTCTAGCCTACCGACTGGCTGAACGGATCGAAGCCATTGAAGGGCTTAAGGTTCCGGTAGGTATTTTAGATATAACCCTATACCGAGATGACCTGACCACCCTGGCTTCCCAGCCGCTAGTACGTCGAACCGAGGTTAACTTTAACATTAATCACCGAACAATAGTCTTGGTAGATGATGTTTTATATACTGGGAGGACCGTCAGGGCGGCCATGGATGCTCTGATGGACCTGGGACGCCCCAAGACTATACAATTAGCCGTATTGGTAGACCGGGGACATCGAGAGTTACCTATCAAGGCTGATTATATAGGAAAAAATGTCCCTACTTCCAAACAGGAGAACATAGCCGTACTAGTCCAAGAACTAGATGGAGACGACAAAGTAATAATCCAGGAAATAGTTGGTGATTCTTAAGTACCTAACCCTTTAACTCAGTCCCGAGAGGCTGGCAAGGGCAAGGGCAGAAAGGTATTAGAACCTTCCCTTGTTGGCCTGAGGCCGGGAAGGTTTTTTTATGTCCACAATTCATCCTTAAATTAAGGGAAATACATGACAAGGATGAGCTGAAACTCCTTAATACCCAAGCTAAATGTTATGTAGTTCCTCATAAAGATGACCGGGAGAGGGAGGATGATTCCATAATCCTCGTTTGGCCAAGATTAGGCCGAATTCCGGTTATGGGTAGTCAGGAATGGTGGATTCATGTTGCTTAAAGTGGGTGGCTAGATCTTACCCCAAAAAACAGAGGAGGCTTGGCGGTGAAATTTAATCGGAAAGATTTGCTGGGTATTCGAGACCTGAGCCGGGAAGAAATCCAAATGATTTTAGATACAGCGATTCCTATGAAGGATGTTATTAAACGGGATATTAAAAAGGTTCCTACTCTACGGGGCAAAGCTTTGGTTACCGTTTTCTATGAGAACAGCACCCGCACCAGAACTTCTTTTGAAATTGCCGGTAAATATCTGAGTGCTGATACGGTTAACCTGGGGGTTTCCACCAGCAGCGTACAGAAAGGAGAAAGCCTGCGGGATACTATAAAGACCCTGGAAGTGATGGGATTCGATCTTATGGTAATTAGGCACTCCATGAGTGGTGCTCCCCATTATGTGGCCCGGAATACCCGTATGAGTGTAATTAATGCCGGGGATGGCCAGCACGAACATCCTACCCAGGCTTTATTGGATATGTATAGCATACTGGAGAGCAAAGGAACCCTGGAAGGACTTAAGGTGGCTATTGTGGGAGATATCCTCCATAGCCGGGTTGCCCGTTCCAATATATATGGACTGAGCAAATTCGGCTGCGATATACGAGTAGTGGGGCCATCTACCTTGATACCCCCGGAAGTGGAAAGGATGGGGGTAAAAGCCTATTATTGCATGGAGGAGGCCTTGCGGGAGGTTGATGTGATCAATGTCTTAAGGCTTCAAAGAGAGCGCCAGAAAGTGGGTTTGTTCCCTTCCCTGGATGAATATGCCAATATGTATATGCTGAATAGCCATCACTTAAAATATGCTAAAGAAGATGTATTGGTATTGCATCCCGGACCGATGAACCGAGGAGTGGAAATATCCAGTGAAGTAGCTGAAGGACCTCATTCGTTGATTAATGAACAGGTCACCAATGGTGTAGCAGTAAGGATGGCCTTGCTGTTCTTAATGATGGGGGGATTAAAAGATGAGATTGCTGATTAAGGGTGGACGAGTTATAGACCCCGCCAACGATTTGGATCAGGTTATGGATGTGTTAATTGAGGATGGAATTATTGCCCAGATAGGGATTGATATAGATCAGGTGGGGGCGGAAGTGATTAATGCCCAGGAAATGCTAGTTTGTCCAGGATTTATAGATATGCATGTTCACCTGCGGGAACCGGGTTTTGAATACAAGGAAGACATTGTTAGCGGAACCCGAGCCGCTGCTGTCGGAGGCTTTACTACTGTCTGCTGTATGCCTAATACCCAACCGGTGGTTGATAGTGCTGCAGTGGCCCGTTTTATCCGGGAAAAGGCCGAGAAGGCAGGTGTGGTCAAGGTCTATCCCATAGGAACCATAAGCAAAGGACAGGAAGGACAGGAATTAAGTGAAGTGGCTGACCTCTTGGCAGCCGGTTGTGTAGCCATTTCTGATGATGGCAAGCCAGTGATCAAGTCCAACATTATGCGCAATGCCCTGGAATATACCAAAATGTTTGGTATTCCCGTGCTTTCCCATTGCGAAGATATGGATCTGGCCGGGGAGGGTCAGATGCACGAGGGTTATTATTCCACTATTTATGGTTTAAAAGGTATACCGGCTGCGGCTGAAGAGCTGATGGTAGCTCGGGATATAAAACTGGCGGAATTGACTGGCGGACACCTGCATATTTGTCATCTTTCCACTGAGGGTGCCCTGGAGTTGCTGAGACAGGCCCGGGCCAGAGGAGTCAAAGTAAGCTGTGAAGTTACTCCCCACCACCTTACCTTAAGTGATGAAATACTGGGGAATTATGACTGCGATGCCAAAGTTAACCCGCCTTTGCGTTCCCTTGAGCACCTTCAGGCTTTGCTTGAAGCCCTGCAAGACGGAACCATTGATTGCATTGCCACCGATCATGCCCCTCATCACCGGGAAGCTAAGGATTGTGAATTTCCCCTGGCGGCTCCAGGCATTTCTGGCCTGGAAACAGCGGTGGCGGTAATCATGGATCGGCTGGTCCATCCAGGACAGCTTGATGTTTACCATATGGTAAGACTTTTTACCTGTGGACCGGCTGATATTTTGGGCCTGGATGGCGGAACCCTGAGTATAGGGTCATCGGCTGATATGACTATTATCGATCCCCAAGCGGTTCGTAAGGTGGAGCCGGATAGATTTCAGTCCAAGGGAAAAAACACCCCTTTTAAAGGTCAGGTCCTAAAAGGTTGGCCTTACCTCACCATAGTGAATGGAAAAATTGTGGCCCGGGAGGGCAGCATAGTATAAGGAGGACAAATTCATGAAAGGCTACCTGGTTCTGGAGAATGGCCGGGTTTTTCCCGGTTGGCTCTTAAACGATTGTCGTATGGCGGGAGGAGAGGTAGTATTCACTACCGCTATGATCAGTTACCAGGACATTATTACCGATCCCTCCTACTATGGTCAGATTGTGGTTATGACCTATCCCCTGGTTGGCAATGTAGGATTGAATCAAAGGAGTTTCGCCTCTCGTCAGGCGATGATAAAAGGCCTGGTTTTGCGCGAGGCTACCGATTTCCCCAGCCACTATGAAATGGAAACCGATTTGATCACTTTCCTTAATAAGAGCGAAATTCCGGTTTTAACTGAGGTAGATACTCGGGCTTTGACCCGAGAACTTAGGAAAAATGGCACAATGGGAGGCATCATTAGTGATCAATTGACAAATATGGACCAATTGATTCAAAAGGCCAAAAAGGAAGCCCGGGATCTGAGCGGCGATCTGGTCAGGTATGTGACTCGTAAAAATATTATGAATTTTGGGCAAGGGGATAAAAAAGTGGTCCTGGTAGATCTGGGTACCAAAAGGGGAGTAATAAATTCTTTGATAGAGCGGGGGTGCCAGGTTATTGCCGTGCCAGCCACTGCCACTGCTGCAGAAATAATAGCTTTGCAGCCGGATGGGGTCTTAATATCTGATGGTCCCGGTGATCCCCAAGCCGTGCCCTATGCCATTGATACCTGCCGTGATTTGTTGGGGCAACTGCCTTTATTCGCCATAGGGCTGGGTCACCAAATCCTGGCTCTGGCCATTGGTGCCAAAACCAGCCGCCTGAGTCATGGGCACCGGGGCAGCAATCATCCAGTAAAGGATTTAAAAAATGGGCGGGTATATATTACTACCCAGAATCATGGTTTTGCCATTGATCAGGAATCTATAGGGGATTTGGCTTTGGTGGTAACTCTGCAGAGTCTGAATGACCACAGCATTGAAGGCATTAGGCACCGAGATTATCCAGCCTTTTCACTTCAGTTCGATCCGGAAGGTTTTTTGGGCTACAGTGAAACTGGATTTTTCTTTGATGATTTTGTGAAAATGCTTTAATTCTTATAAATATCAATAGATGGAGGGAATCTTAATGCCCCTGGACAAGAATTTGCAAAAAGTACTGGTAATAGGCTCCGGTCCCATTATTATCGGGCAGGCGGCGGAATTTG
>CAZPSR010000098.1:0-8056 GCA_964589135.1 uncultured Syntrophomonas sp. | reverse complement strand
TACATCCATCAACCCACCTATATTTAACCTCTATAATTTTATCATATCTTATCAAATAGTTAAAACTGATAAGTAAAAAATAAATAATATATTTAATAGCTGGGTTTATTACCCTGATTAAAAGCCCCACCGGTGCGGATTTATGCTATAGGCCATATAATCCATATTGCGACATTAGTTCTTATCATCATAATGCATGTTTAGAACACAAGCAATCAAAATACTTATCTTCATAAACCATTCCAGCTAGCTGACTTAGGGATAAGGATTCTCTTACCCGACAAGCCCAGCTATCTTTCCTTCCCAGGCCTGCTACTGTTTTAGATAAAAGGCAGGATACCCAATACATATTGGCTTAAACAAATAGCCCGGTTAAATAAAGCTCTACCGGCAGCTGG
Source organism: uncultured Syntrophomonas sp. (assembly GCA_964589135.1). Taxonomy (GTDB): domain Bacteria; phylum Bacillota; class Syntrophomonadia; order Syntrophomonadales; family Syntrophomonadaceae; genus JAAYJK01. The sequence goes on along the minus strand of CAZPSR010000098.1, from coordinate 7,658 downwards.
GGGTATAGGCTTTAAAGCTATAAAAGCCCGGATTTACCAGGCTCAGGGTTTCTATAGATCATGAAGTACAGCTTAGATTATTTTCTCATCCAATGCTGCCAACTTGACTATTTGCTGCCTTAATGCCGCAAAATTCTCAGGAGTTAATGACTGTTTGCCGTCGGATAATGCTTTATCCGGGTTCTGATGCACTTCCACCATAATCCCATCCGCCCCTGCCGCTATAGCCGCCCGGGCTACCGGAGCCACCATTCGCCAGCGGCCGGTAGCATGACTGGGGTCTACAATTATAGGCAGATGGGAAAGCTGTTTGAGCAGAGCTACGGCACCTATGTCCACGGTATTACGGGTGTAAGGCTCAAAGGTTCTTATGCCTCGTTCACATAGAATTACCTGTTCATTCCCACCGTTTAATATATATTCTGCTGCCAGGAGCCATTCTTCAATGGTAGCGGAAAGGCCACGCTTTAACATCACCGGTCGCTTGATTTTACCCATTTCCCCCAAGAGCGCAAAATTCTGCATATTGCGGCTGCCTACTTGCAGGATATCAACCCGGTCATGGAGCAGTTCTAAATCTCTTATGTCCAATATCTCGGTAATTACCGGCAAACCAGTAATTGTTCGAGCCTGGTCCACTATATCCATGCCTTCCCTGCCCAGTCCCTTGAAGGAATAGGGTGAGGTACGGGGCTTAAATACTCCGGCTCGCAGAATATGGACTCCCAACCCAGCCAATATCCGGGCCAAATCCAGATACTCTTCCCATCCTTCCACTGCACAGGGTCCAGCAATAAGGGTACAGTAACCTTCCCCCAGAAATACTTGCTTAGCTGAGCTGTTTATTTCTATAACAGTATCCTTGGACTTATATTCTCGAGAAGCCAGCATAAAAGACTTCATAGCTATCATTCCTCTGCTATTTCTTAGTATTAGCTCGAATCTTTTTAGGCCGTCCCTTTATACCTATTATTGCCTTGGCTCTTATCTTGAGTAAATAATTATGAACCCTGCAAAAAGTTGTATTTCTCGGTTTGCTAAGTTTTTGCAAGAGCATCAATTATTCATTATCACAGCTACTAAAGTGATTCCGGCCACTTATAATCAGTATATCATTTAGCAGAGGCATAGTGAACTACCTCCACTTTCGCTCAGCTCTGAAGAGTGAATTTAATATGATTACCTTGGGCTGACCTGGGCAAGCATCGGCCGAAATAATGTGGTAAACTAAAAAATGATTCAAGGGTACTTTTATTATGGAGCGAAAGGAGATATTAAGGGTGAAGGAAAACCTGTCTATTGCCTTGTGTCAACTAATGAACGGTATTAGTAAAACCGAAAACCTATCCCGGGCAGCTAAAATGATTGAAAAAGCCAGCCAAAAAGATATCGACCTGGTAATATTGCCCGAAGTTTTTAACGCTCCCTACCAATCCGATTTATTCCCAGATTATGCCGAAGATTACCCTGGGCCTACTACGGATTTTTTAGCCCGGACCGCTCGGGAGCAGGGGGTGGGGATAGTTGGAGGCTCCATTATTGAACGAGATCAAGCAGGAAGATTGTACAACAGCTGTTTTGCTTTTGATGAATATGGTAATTTGCTGGGTCGACATCGGAAAATACACCTTTTCGATGTAGATATGCCGGGAAGAATATCTTTTAGAGAATCGGACTACCTGAGCCCAGGCAATAACATTACTCTGATAGAATTCCACGGTATTAAAATAGGCTTATTGGTCTGCTTCGACATTAGATTTCCCGAATTATCCCGGGCTTTGGCTCTGGCCGGAGCCGATTTAATCATAGTACCGGCAGCTTTTAACCCTACCTCCGGACCTTTATTCTGGGAATTAGTCTTACGCTGCCGGGCGGTGGATCAACAGCTATATGTAGTAGCAGTATCGCCGGCACCCAATCCTCAGGCAAATTACCAGGCCTGGGGACATTCTATGGTAGTAGACCCTTGGGGCCAAATAATAGCCCAGGCGGATCAGGCAGAAGGAATCGTTCAAGCCGAACTTAACTTTAGCGTAAGCCAGCAAATTCGGCGGGAAGTCCCGCTCTTCCCTCATCGCCGCCACGATTTATATCAGCTTAATTTTCAAACCCCCAGCTCTATAGAAAGAATCGAGGAGGATAAATAAATGAAGTTCCATACTGAATATCTGTGGTTTAACACCAGCAGCAGAAGGGAGTATATCAGGATAACGGATAAGGTAATAGAAGCCTTAAACAAGAGTGGAATCAATGAGGGTATGATATTAGTCAGCGCTATGCATATCAGTGCCGGTATCTATGTCAACGATAATGAGGCAGGTATCATCCAGGACATAGATAATATGTTGGAATCTATCGCCCCCTTTGGCCCTGATTATCATCACCACGCAACAGGTGAAGATAACGGGGATGCCCATTTGAAAAGCATTCTGGTTCATCACCAGGTAATAGTGCCGGTCAGCCATGGGAAACTGGACCTGGGGCCCTGGCAGCAGATATTTTATGCTGAATTCGATGGACGCCGGAGAAAACGAGTAATTATCAAGGTAATGGGAGAGTAATGATAAAAAACATAATTCCAGGTAAAGGACCACCAGCAATAATGAATCATTGTAATTTTTCCAGAAGAGAAATCATCTAAAAAAATCATAATCCGCTAAGGTCTGCCCTTAATTTCCGGGCCTCTTTAAGATAAATATGCTTCATTTCAGCTTGCTTTTTATTGGTATTAACATGCATAAGAATTCTTATGCATAGGGGTAGTGAGCCAGAGACTTCTATTTCTTGACAACACATAAGCGGAACCTTATCCCAGCCCAAGTTGCGTGCGGCCAAAGCAGGAAACGCTGATTTAATATCTGCGGTGGTAGTAAACAAAACACTGGCGATATCTTCAGTTTCTAGCTGATTTTTTTCTATCATAATTTGCAGCAGTTCCTGGGTAGCCTCTATTATTTGCTGGCCCTGGTCCTGGTCTATGGTAGTGGCTCCCCTGATTCCTCGAATAAGCATATTTATCCTTTCTTAACTATGATACAGCCCGGTGTCCCAACCCAATGCTGACCTCATCCAGGTGCAGCAAACCTATACCTAAAAATATAGCCACACTGACATGGTCCTGGTGTCGGGCTATACCAATTTTCCCTCCCACATTAAGGCCCAGAGCCTTGGGCATAATCTGACTGATGGCTTCCCGGGCAGCTCCAGCCACGGCTCCCTCTTCCGCATGAGTATCTTTAATCACGCCTTCCCGCTTGGCCGCTACCACTGCCCTTTCCACTATTTTACCTACCGAGCTGATAAATTCTCCGCCATAGTCTACCGCTACCGATTTTACTTCACATTCTTTCATCAACTGTTTCTTGAGCAAGTTCTCTTCCTCTCGGGAAAGAGTAGCTGCCATTTTAATAGCTGCACTGGCTACCACCTTACTGCCTATTATCATTTCCTGCCTCCCAGTCTTCTTTTCTTCTGCTCAACCCTTATATTTATTTTACTACAACTTTACCAATCATTACTACATCGTGATTGCATACATATATTTCGTCCCGCATCGGAAAAGCAAGATTATCTGATACTTTCTCTACTTTAAACCGCACCGGGAAGCTGTAGGCAGAGGCATCTATTTCCACCACATCTCCTGCTAATAGTTTTAGCTCCAACTGCTTTCCCTCAAAGGCCTTATACTCTTCCCCATTGACTAAAATGGAAGCCTTGGGTAAAGAAGCAAATTCCTCCAGACTGAGTACCAGGACAGCATAAGGGGAATGAGCCTGAGCAATTTCTTCCGGTTGGGGTTCAGGCGAATGAACTGGAATTTCAATACTCTGCCCTTCCAGACGTTCTCCCCAGCTTAGATATAAACGCATATCGTCATGGGTCATCAAACCCTGAACTACAATCAGGGCCACAAAAATAAGAGCAACCGAACGGATGAGATATTTTTCCACCTTCTCGATAAATCGCTTCACCAGCATCCCCCCGCTCATTATTTCTCCTCTATATTATGCCCCTGCACTTAAGAATATCCATGAAATTCTTGAATTGGCTTATCTATAGTAACAGAGAAAAATAAAGAGGAAAGCAAGCTCTCCTCTTTTAAGAAGTTTTTCCCAAAAACACAAAAGGGCCAGTATTATTTATACTCACCACTCCTTGCGGGCATACTCAACTCCAGCCAAAAAAGCGGCTTTGTTTTTTTCAATTACCATTTCATTTTTGCCCTTAAATACTACTCCCAAGTAATCCAGAGCTTCCTCGATTTCAATTAAACCTGTTTTTTCCAAATAAGCTCCTAATACAATCATGTTGGCTCCCTTGATATTTCCTATCTCAGCAGCAATTTGATTAACTGGCATTTGCAATATATTTAAATCTTCTCTTTCTGGTATCCGATCCACCATGGATGAATTGATTACCAAGGTACCATTAGGTTTAATCCGGCTTTCATATTTATCCAGTGAGGGACGGTTCATTATTACTGCCGCCATAGGGTTTTCGGTAAGGGGGGAGCTGATCTCTTCTTCACTTATGGTAACCAAACAATTGGCCGTACCTCCCCGCATCTCGGCTCCATAAGAAGGTACCCAGGCCACTTCCTTACCTGCGCTCATGGCAATATGGGTTAAAAACTGGCCCATAGAAAGAACCCCCTGTCCTCCAAATCCGGCAAACAAAACCTGCTGTTCCCTATCCATTCTACTGTTCCTCCTTAACCTTAAATTCCCCCAAGGGATAATATGGTATCATATTGTTTTCAATCCATTTGAGGGCCTCCACCGGGCTTAATCCCCAGTTGGTGGGGCAAGACGATAATATTTCCACCATAGAGAACCCTAAGCCTTTTTCCTGAACCTCTAAGGCTTTCTTAATGGCCCTCTTGGTTCGATTTATATTTGCCGGATTATTCACTGCAGTCCGGCAAATATAGGCCGAGCCCTCATTGCTGCTCAGCAGCTCGGCCATCTTCATCGGATAACCTTCGTTTTCTGCCTTCCGTCCATAAGGTGAGGTGGTTGTCACCTGTCCCAACAGAGTGGTAGGAGCCATCTGCCCTCCGGTCATGCCGTAAAGGGTATTATTCACAAAAATTACGGTGATTTTTTCACCCCGGGCTGAAGCATGGACAATTTCCGCCATACCGATGGAAGCCAGGTCTCCGTCACCTTGATAAGTAAATAAATAGCGATCAGGTAGTAGTCTTTTTATAGCCGTTGCTATGGCCGGAGCTCTGCCATGGGCAGCTTCCAGCATATCACAGTTAAAATAATCATAAGCCAGGACCGAACATCCCACTGGACAAATACCAATAGTTTTTTCTCTAATATTCATTTCATCCATACACTCAGCCAAGAGACGATGAATAATGCCATGGGAGCAGCCTGGACAATAGTGGTTCCTGACGTTAGTCAAACTTTCCGGCTTTTGGAATACCTTTATCATTATAACCCCTCCCTGGCTGCCAGCCGCATTATTTCTCGCAGTATTTCCTCGGGATTGGGGGTAAATCCTATTCGTCCATAGAATTCTACCGGTACTTTACCAGCCAGGGCTAGTTGTATATCCTGTATCATCTGCCCCATGCTTATCTCTACCGAGAGAAACAAGCGGGCCTTATGAGCTGCCTGGCGTATATCTTCATCAGGAAAAGGCCACAAAGTGATGGGTCTGACCAAACCCGCCCTGATCCCCTGTTTACGAGCTTCCACCACCGCCTTTTTAACAATCCGGGCCATTATACCGAAAGCTACCACTACCAGTTCAGCATCTTCCATCAGGTAGCTTTCCGCCCTTTTCTCCTGGGCCTGAATAAGTCTATATTTATTAGCTAAATGCAGATTACGATTCTCCAGCTCTTCGGTTCCCAAATGCAAGGTATTTATTATATTGGGTTTTCTACCCTGACAGCCGGAAATAGCCCATGGTTTGTCCACCTTATTAAGTACCGGTTCCCTCATCACTATAGGTTCCATAAGATTGCCCAGGGTACCCTCCGCCATAATCATGACCGGGGTACGGTATTTATCCGCCAGTTCAAAAGCCTCAATAGCAAAATCCATCATTTCTTGAGACCCGGATGGAGCTAAAACTATAGTATGATAATCGCCATGGCCACCGCCCCGGGTAGCCTGGAAATAATCCGATTGAGCTGGTTGAATACCCCCTAAACCAGGCCCTCCCCGGGAAACATTGACAATCAAACAGGGCAGTTCTGCTTCTGCAATAAAGGATATTCCTTCCTGCTTAAGACTGAGTCCGGGGCCGGATGAGGCAGTCATTACCCGGGTTCCCGTTGATGCACCGCCATAAACCATATTGATAGCAGCCAGTTCACTTTCGGCCTGTACAAAAACCCCACCAATTTTGGGCATTTTCCTGGCCATGTATTCTGCTATTTCACTGGAGGGGGTGATGGGATATCCGAAAAACCCCCGGCACCCCGCCAGGATAGCCCCTTCGGCCAGGGCTTCATTGCCCTTCATCAATACTCTATCCATGCTATCACTCCCTTTCCACCTCAATAACCAGATCTGGACAAACTGCACCACAGATAGCACAACCGGTACATAATTCAGGTTTGAGATCCTTTATGGGATGATAGCCCAGCATATTAATGGTATCTTCATCAAAACCCAGGACATCTTTAGGACAAAATTCTATACAAAGCCCACAGGCCTTACAGCGTTCAACAAATAACTTAACCCGGCCCTTAGCCATCCAACTCTCCCTCCTCCAAGCCCCTTATCCAATCGGGTCGTAAAAACAGTTTAAGCCTCTTAAGCATTGTTCCATATTCTGGATAAAGTTCCCGGTAAAACCTTTCCTCAACGGCCAGATATCTTATTGGGATCCCCAGGCCTTTAGCAAATCTCGACACTCTGCGGTGGCCCTCTCTTATTAATTCAAGGCTTGTTGCTTCAACCATATTAGGATTGCTTATAATACCAGTGAATTCGATTCGTCCAGCTATTTCCAGCAATCTTCTTAATCCTTGAACTTCATCCAGGCTGGATGAAAAAGGCCTGAAGGGATTAATGACCAAAAACATATCATAATGACTGCGTGCTTTAACAAATCTGCTTATATATCCTAAAACCAGGGCCCCGAACTTGTCCCCGGCCAGGTCCACTATCATTTCGTTATCCGCTCTCAAATGTCCCATGAGCTGAGCTGGCAGGTTGGGTACATCTGCCTGGGCCATTTCTCTTACTGGAGCCAGAATATGTATCTTTTCTTCTGCCGAGCCCAAGACCCCCCGTGCATCCCGGGCGACAAAAAAAGGATTGGCCGTATCCAAGTCAGCCAAAAGCACTTTATTATAATCAGTATTACCGGCTCTCTCCAGGGCGTAGTTGAGAGCAATCTCGGTTTTTCCGCTGCCGAAAGCACCTGAGAATATGCTGATATGGCTCAATAGCCTCTCCTTCCAGGACTTAAAAAACAAGAACTGTGTAAAAGTATACTTGTAATATGAGCATATATCAATTAATTTTGTGTTAATTATCACTAAAGCCGCCTCTACCTACATATATTCAGCAGGCAACTGCGGCTTATCAGCTCTAGCATCAATCAAAGCTTTTTTCCATTCATTTCGCAGTAAAACTATTACCCTCTATAATTATTAGATTTTTTCCACTTATCGGCTTGTGCCCATCTTT
>CAZPSR010000097.1:0-8148 GCA_964589135.1 uncultured Syntrophomonas sp. | reverse complement strand
TTATTGCTTATCCACAGGAGTGTAAATGCCACCCCCTAACAAGCCCCCTCCTTTATCTAACCATAGCGGTAACTAATCCCAAAGGTTCCTCGGGGATATTCCCATTTAATGATACCCCGATTAATGCAGATGACCCGGCAGGTTCCACATTCCAGGCAGCCAGCATAATCAAAGCTAATATCCCCGTTCTTATCCAGTCGATATAATACCCCCGGGCATACTAAGAGACAAGGTTTATCCTGGCATCGGGAGCATATCTCTTTATCCAACACAATATGAGCCTCTTCCTCATCGATATTGAATTTATTCAGGCTCAAAAGCTCAGCTGCTTCCATGATCCTTATCTTCATATTGATCTAACCCCCTTAAAACCGTCTTTTAGCATTTGCCAGACCGTAAGACCGCTTTCATTTAAGGCTTCCATGAGCTGTTTTTTAAGGTTCTGGGGTATTTGACCGTCTACCTTATAAAGTCTTTGCATTACTCCTATAGCCAGCTGAGGGTAATTGGAATATATTCTGGGTATCTCCAGTAATTGCTTATATCCAACACTTAACCTCATAGTCGGCAGCAGGCAGATTTTTTCCATTTCCGCCAGGTAGGCAGGGCCGATTTGACTAAGGTCTGTTTCTCCCAGTATGGCCCGGGCTGCAGCTATACCACTTAAGAGGGCCAAGTCCATCCCTCTTATGGAATAACCGGTGTTAATCACCAAGCCGGCACTATCACCAACTAAAAGCAATCCTTCTTTATAAAGTTTTGCCGGCATTCCCCGAAAGCCGGCTTCGCTGACTAAATGAGCCGAATATTCAACAGTTTCTCCATCTTGAATCAGCGGATAAATAGCTGGGTGCATTTTTAGCTCTTGAAAAATATCATGAACCTGTTTGCCCTGCTGCACAATCTCCTGGGGCATATAAACACAGCCCAGGGAGATGCTTTCCCGGTTGGTATACAGGAATCCCCCCCCATGTATTCCTTGGGTACAGCCAAGAATCATCCGGGCCGAACCTTGGTTTTCATTTAGCTTGAAGCGTTCTTCAATCCTTTTGGCGGGTAGCTCAATCACTTCTTTTACTCCAAGCCCAACAGTCTCTTTTTTAATGTCTGAAATCAACCCTGCCTTCTGAGCCATTAAGGAATTTACTCCATCCGCAGCGATTATAATCTCAGCATAGATTTCATCTTTCCCAGCTATTACCCCTACTACTCTGCCTTCTCTTTGAATCAAATCATCCACCCGGATTCCGCAGACTACCATGGCTCCTATTTCTTCGGCCTTATCGGCCATCCATTGATCAAACACCGCCCGGAGAATTGTGTATGACTGTGTGGATCCATCTCCTTCAGTCAAGGAGGGATCGTGGTAATCCATGGTAATAGACCGCTTACCGTCTATAATCATTATCTCTTCATGGCTTACCTTTCTTTCCCAAGGGGCATCCGCCAAAAGGTCTTTATCTAATAGATTTAAGGCATAAGCATATATCCTGCCTCCGGTAACGTTCTTGGCTCCAGGAGCATCGCCTCGTTCAATTACCAATACGGCTTTTCCAGCTTTAGCCAAGAGATAGGCACAGGCCAGACCGGCCGGTCCTGCTCCCACCACAATAGCATCAAATTGATTCTCTTCTCCCACCTTAGCACCACCTTTTAAGTTCTAGGATTAATTTAAGCCTTTTTCAGTTCCTCGATCAGAAGAGGGATTATTTCATACATATCACCTATTATCGAATAATCCGCCGCTCTAACAATGGGAGCCTTTTCATTGCTATCCACTGCTGCTATTATTTTGGAATCCCTGATCCCTACCACATGTTGAACCTGTCCTGATACCCCCATGGAAATATAAAGGGAGGGTTTGATTTTAGCTCCGGATATTCCAATATAGGATTCAACCGGCAGCCACTGCCGTTCTTCAGCTATACCCCGGGTGCAAGCGATTTGTGCCCCCAGAACCTGAGCCAGTTCCTCCGCCATTTTTATATCTTCCTGTTTATCCAGACCCATGCCTACACATACCACTTTTTCCGCCGCCGCCAGGTCAATCTTATCCTTTTTAACCGCTAAAGTTTCGATAAGCCTTACCCTTGGGTCTGCCTGCACCTCCAGGGATACAACACTAACTTGGGCATTCTCCTTTTTTACTGCTTCCAGATTACCAGCAGGTACGGTAACTACAGCCAGCTGCCTAATGATTTCTTTTTGCACTACCGAACCACCATAGATCAAGCGGCTGCTTATAATCCCCTCATCTTCAAATACCAGTGATTCTGTATCACTAACCATGCCACAGTCAAGGTATCCTGCTGTTTTGGCGGCCAATTCCCTTCCTCTAACCGTGGAAGCAAGCAAAAACAGTTCTCCTTCTTCATTTTTGATCAACTCAGCGATACTTTTAGCATAATTTTCCGGCAAAGGGCTGTTGCCGTTTAATATGATTATTCGGGAAGGTCCATACTGTTTTAGTTCATTGGCCTGATTTGAGTCCAAGGTGATACAGCAAACCTCTTTCCCGGATTGAGCCGCCAGCCCTATAAGATCAGCAGCTTCTTCCACCTTATCTGCATATACGTATATACCTGGCATCAAATAATCCCTTCTTTCTTTAAACTGCCTACAAAGGCTTTGACTTTGTCAAGGGCAGTTTCACCATCCAGCACTATATTTTTTCTATTCATTACATATGCCTTGAACTCAATAGTTTTTGTTCTGGCCGATAAGTCATTGTCAACCAGGCCCAGTTCTTCTAAATTGAACTCACGGGTGGGTTTCTTGCCGGCGTCTAAAACCGCTTTCAGTCCGGGAATGGGCGGCCGGTTGATTTCAGGCAGGATACATACCACTGCCGGTAATTGGGCTGCTACTATTTCAATACCGTCCTCCAGTTTTCTCTTTACCTTAACTTCATTTCCGCAGAGCTCCAGTTTGATGGCCGATGATACACAGGGGATACCAAGTCTGGCGGCAACACTTGGCCCCACTTGACGGGCAAAAGTATCACTAGCACCTTCCGCACATATGATCAGCTTATAATCGCCTATCTTTTCTATAGCCGCTGCCAAGGCTTTGGAACTTGCAGCCCCATCGGCTTGTTCAGCCTTTTCGCTGTTGACCCAAAATCCTTCTAGGGGTCCACGGGATAAGGCATCTTTTAAAGACAATTTGGCTTTCTTACTGCCAAAAGTCAGAGTAACTGCCTCATCCCCGTCAGTTTTAGCCACCTGAACTGCGGCTTCGATAGCATTTTTGTCATAATCGCTGATTTTACCTTTGGCTTTGGAAAGATCAACCGACATATCCGGATTGATTCTTAAATCCGCTTCGTCTGCCACCCATTTGTAGCATGCTATTATCCTGGACATAATTAAACCTCCTATCTGTTCAATGAATGAACAGGATGAAATATTTATTGAACTCTTATCTGTTTTTGCAAGAACTATGCCACCCCATATACTTAAGCAATCGCTGCTTTTAGCCAATCCTGACCAATATGTCAACTGTTTACTTATTACCCACCGTGTTATTAATACCCAGTCGAAATCATCTATTAGAAATACCCTTAATTTATTACTATTGAGGTTTAACAGTGGAATTAATGCTCTTGGCTCTATCAGCCTTTGCTGGTATTAAGCACTGCTACTTGCTGGCATATTTATTGCAATTATCTAAGTAAGGAGCAATTAGATACCGGATGTGGTCTCGTTTTATTAGCGAGCTGCATTCTTTCCTGTAAATTTGGGCCGATAGGAGGGATGTTCCAGGTATTTCCAAAGGTTCAGACTAGTGGAAGTAAAAGGAGGTAATACAAGATGTGGTTTATGACTGAAGAACGTGAATTGATGCGTAATGTGGCAAGAGAATTCGTAGAACAAGAAGTCCTGCCGGTAAGCCTGGAAATGGACATGAAGGAAGAATATCCTCTTCAACTTTTCAGGAGAGCCGGAGAACTGGGTTTAATCGGAGTGGTTTATCCAGAAGAGTTCGGTGGACTGGGAGGAGATTGGATTACCAAACTACTTATAACCGAAGAACTATCCAAAGGATACCCCACCTTAAACATTGCTATTGGTGCCCATAGTTCCCTGGCTGGCGGAGCCCTAAACCTCCTGGGCAGTACCGAGCAAAAGCACAAATACCTCACTCCGGCCGTTAAAGGAGAACATATTCTGGCCCTGGCTTCTACCGAGGCTGCTGGCTGCTTTAATATGGGTGAATTTCAGAGTCATGCGTTTCTGGATGGTGATGAATGGGTGATAAATGGCAGTAAAATATTTATTACCAATATCGGGGTAGCTGATACCTACATAGTAACAGCCAGAACCGCTGATCATTACGATCACGTTACCCGCAAAGGATTCAGCATGTTCATTGTTGAAAAAGGAACTCCGGGCTTGGAGCTGGGAAAATTTGAAAATAAATTGGGGTGGCATGGTTCCAATACCGGTCCGGTTTATTTTAAAAACTGTCGGGTGCCCAAGGAAAACCTGCTGGGCCCATTGCATGACAGTGTAGGTGCTTTCGCGCTCAGTGCCTGTGATGAATATATGTCTTGCGGTGCTGTAGGTCTGGGCATAGCCGAAGCTTGTTATGACAGAGCATTAGCCTACACTAAGGAGAGAATGCAACAAGGTAAATCAATGTACGAAGCTCATCAGGTTATCAGGCATAAATTTGCCCGCATGGCTACCGAGATTGAATGTCTGCGTGCACTTTCTTTCAGTACTGCAGCCATTAGAGATACCGGTACCTATCCTCTAGCCCTGGCCCGTATGTGTAAAACCAAAGGATACGAAACAGCAATGCTTTGCGCCAATGAGGCAGTACAACTTTTCGGAGGACTGGGCGTAGTCAGGGAAACTGGTGTAGAACGTTTTCTGCGTGATGCCAGGTTACTGGGTATTGCTGGTGGAGCTATTGAAGCACTCTTTGATCAAATCAATATGTTCAAAGACAACAATATGGAATTCTTGAAACGGCAGGTGCAGAGCTAAAGGAATCAAAAGGAGGCCAAACAAATGATGGAATTAAAAGGTAGAGCGGTGGCCATAACCGGAGCCGCCAGTGGATTTGGCCGGGAGATGGCCATGAGATGTCATGCCTTGGGTGCAAAATTGGCCCTGGCGGATATCGATAATGCAGGTCTAGCTACTCTGGAAGCAGAGCTGAAAGAAATGAAAGCCGAGGTTTTTACCGCCAAAGTTGATGTATCTAAATATGCGGAAATGCAAGCCTTTGCGGCTAAAACATTTTCCATTTATCCTGATCTAGCTTTATTCTTCAACAATGCTGGGGTAGAGATTTCAGGTACCATTTGGGAGTTGTCCATGAAAGACTGGGAATGGGTCTATGGAGTAAATGTCTTTGGTATTATCCATGGCATTAAATCCTTTATCCCGGAGATGCTCAAGCAGGATAAGGAAGCAATCATCATTAATACCTCCTCTTTGGCCGGGTTGATTTCCGGACATAATTCACCAATTTACTTAACTGGAAAACATGCAGTAGTAGCTTTGACCGAAGCCTTGGAACTGCAGCTGCAACAATACCAAAGCAAAATTAAAGCTTTTGTTTTTTGCCCTGCTTATGTGAAAACCAATTTACACAAGGCAGAACGCAACCGTCCGGCTGAACTCATGAATGACAATTCGGAATACTACCAGAGCGAAGACTACAAGAAGAAACAAGGTATGATGCAGTATGCGGTACCTAACGGGATGGAATTGGACCAGGCCATGGATATAGTATTTGAGGCCCTGGAAAAAGACTTATTTTATATCCAAACCAATCCCGAATTTTTACCCCGGATTGAACAGAGATTCAACAATATTATGGAGAACAAACGACCGTTATTTGCCGGCTAAGAACCTATACCGGTTATATTCACCTAAGTATTTTACTAATCGGGTAGGGGGCTACCATTATTTGAGTAGCCGACCTCCCACACCGTGCGTACGTTCAGCAACAAGCGGTTCCAGGTTTTATACTTTACTTCAAAGAGTAACATTCCGTCAAACTGAGATATCCGCTTGGATAGGACCCTACACAAAAAGGGGCTATGGGCAATGCGCCAGTAGCCCTTTCTTGTGTTTGGACTTTCATCCATTAGACTGCGCCCATGCCGGGCGCACCATAAAGAATCCCCACAGGAAACCTGCAGGGATTCTCTTGGTAGCTTTGCGTGCCCGCCTTGCGACAGGTTTGCCTTTATCTATGCTCTAAATCTAATCCATTTCCCATCCCATGATGGTGCATCCTCTTTCATCGTCTTGAAGCCATACGACATGCACAGGGGCATCATAAGGAACCTTTTCGATTTCGCCATAGTTGACCAGGCGGCCAAAAACGCGCGGTCCCTCGTCCAGAACCACAGAGCATATAGCAATGGGGAGATATTCCTTGATGTCGGGATGGAAAGCAAATCGTCCTTCCACGTGGGAATATATTTTACCATGGCCTGAAGCCTCTTTCCACTCAACATCCATGCTGCCGCAGTGCTGGCAGATAATAGCGCCAGGCCAGAAATACTGTCCGCAGCTGTTGCAGTATGGCAGAATAAATTTCTGTTCTTCATGAGCAGCTTTATAAAACAGATCATTATCAGAGCTGGTTCTGAGGTCAAAAGGCAGATTTACTTTTATTACTTGCGTCATTCTTATTTTCCCCTTTCTAAAATAAGAGTTTCGTTGCTTTGATAGAAACCGCCGTTATCCGAGACGATCATGAATTCAGGAAGTTTTGTGCCAGGTAAAACACCTAACTGACGATCTCCACAGCGCTGGGACATCTGCATCACGGCCTCGGCTATGGGAGTCATTCCCATATAATAACCTTCAGAAAGCAGCCCGCCGCCGGTGTTTACCGGGAATGCCCCGCCGGGTCCTATGTTCTCAACTGTTAAGAAGTCACGTGCTTTTGTCTTCTCAAAGAATCCGTAATCACCCAGGGTTGCCTCAACCGTGTAGGTGTAGCAGTCATATATCTGGGCTGCGCCTATATCTTTGGGGCTTAGTCCGGCCATTTCAAAAGCTTGGCGTCCGGCAATAGCAGCGCTGCTGGCGGGATCGCCCGGAGTAAGCTGCCAACCCTTGGCGGTATCATTGGCAGAGCCGTATCCGCGGATCATGATAGGCGGATTCTTTAGTTCCCTGGCCCTCTCTGTGGTGGTGATGATAATTGCCCGGCCGCCGTCGGTTGATGCAGTTGCATCCAGGGCCCGGAATGGCCATGAAAGAAACGGTGTTGCCAAATAGTCTTCCTTGGTCAAAGGCTTTTTGTAGTGAATAGCATTGGGATTCAGGTTGGCCCATTTGCGGTGTGCAACAGCTATCTCTGCCCATAAATCAGGTCCGGTTCCGTAATCATGCATGGCACGACTAGCGAACATGGCATAGTTGGTGAAAGCTGAAATGTTTCCGTAGGCTGCATACTCATCATAGGGCTTGCTGCTGAACAGGTCAATTTCATCTGTCCAGGTACGGTGACCGGTTCTGCCGCTCTCAGCAAATACAATAAGAACATACTTACATGTTCCATTTTCGATAGCACCTATTGCTTTATTGATATTGGTCCTGTAGCAGTAAGCTTCCTGGCTTAAGAATTTCGGGCGTATGCCAAGGCTGTAGGTTATTACGTTGCCTGTATGATGAAAGGCGTCACCGGGTAAAATCGGGAAATCGCGGTATAAAATCAGACCATCTATATCATCCTTTTTTAGTCCCGCATCATTAATGGCGTTCATGGTCGCTTCGAGATAAAAACTGGCTGCAGAGCGTCCAGGAACTTTTCCCTGCGGTGTATAACCTACACCTACAATGGAATACTTGTTTCTTAAATCTGTACTCATAAATAGAGTCCTCCTTGCTTATTTTACTATAGGTTTAACTGAATCATTTGACTAGGACTGTAATCTATGTAATCGATCCACTGCCTGTACTACAGCTACATTGCATGCACGTATCGAGGTTCAAATCCGCCCTTTGTTCCATTTCACTTTGAAATGAAATAATAACAGTTTATAATGCTCCCGCTTGTCAAGACACAATTTTGAATATTAAGATAAATCCCCCTTCCAAATATGGTTTTTGGGCAGCTGTTTATTGCTGATTGCGGTAGATCGAATACGAAATGGCATTGTTCATTTCCTGC